>JAPUHG010000035.1 GCA_027297845.1 Gammaproteobacteria bacterium
ATCGTCATTCAAGACATAGGCGACTCGTCCGCCGCCGCTTTCCAGGAACTGTCCGCGCTGCAGCATCAGCACGTTCGGGCGCTCTTCCAGCAGTATCCGGGTGGTCAGGCGCTGGTTCTGGCGAATGTTTTTTGGCATTTCGCCGCTGAAGCGGATGCGGCTGGCGACTTGGTTGCTGACGATCTCCGGCGATACCGCAACCAACTCACCGGCATAAGTCTGGCCCGACAGCAGGATTTCCGCCTGCATACCGATAGCCAGATCGTCGGCGTAACTTTCCGGGATTTGTGCGTCGATTTCGAAGCGTGACAGGTCGACGACCGACATCACTGGTGTGTCACGCGAAACGGCATTTTTTTGTCCGACCAGTAAATCGCCGACGACGCCATCGACCGGCGATTTCAGTAACAACTCATCGACCTGGCGTTGCAGGTCGTCAACCAGCAACTGTTGGCGCTCGAGCGCCAACTGACTGGCCTTTAGCTCGAAAGCGAGTTTTTCGTCAAACAGACTGGCATCGGCGACGGCGTGTTCGTAGGACAGCTCTGCATTACGCAATTCGTCCTGCGCTTTTTCAAAATCGATCACCGAGATCACGCCAACTTTGCGCGCTTCATCGGCCCGTCGTTTTTCGCGGTTCGCAGCAACCACGGCAACGTTGGCCAGATCGACCGACTTGCGCTTATCCAGCGCGAGCTGGCGAGACTCGATGCGTTGCCGCTCCAGTTCTATGGCTTGTTGCTGGTGCGAGGATTGCGCCTGCTGCAAGCGATTGGTCAGCTCAGGGCTATCGACCAGGGCAAGGGACTGTCCCTTTTCGACGGCAGAACCGGCTTCAACATAAAGCGTGATAGAGCCTGGTGCGGTCGCGTATAGCGTAGGGCTGATTGCGGCCACAACCCGTCCTTGTACGGATACATCCCGGACCAGGTCACCCGTTGTGACTGTTGCGATACGCAGTCGTGCCTGCGATACAGTCACCGTGGTACTGGCCCAGCGTTTAACCACGGGAACTATGATCCAGGCGGCAACCAGGATAAGAAGCAGCGCGCCGCCCCCAATGAGATTGCGTTTTCGATTGGATTTCGGGGCCAGTTGCACGTCCTGCCCGGAGGTGTCAGCGATTTTCAGTGTGCTTTTCCAATTTTGTGCTTTAGCAAGCTGGTTCACGGCGCTACCCTGATTAGATTCAAATCGAGACGCAATCGTCTCAATTCAAGATAAATTCATGGGTATAGATGCACCTCGAGGCGTTTTCGTTTGAATCGGCCCGAAATTCGGCGGCCCCTCATTGATAGTATGCACTACGTTGCCGGCGCTGCAGCGTCGGGGCGGCATTATCGATAGTCAGGATTATCAAAATCAAACCGGCAACCTGCGTCCCACATGGCACGCTGATTACCATGCGCCGGGATCCCGCCGGCGTCTTTGATCATGCGGGCCAGATGCAGCAGATTCCAGGTCATGAAAGTCGTATTTCGATTAGTGAAATCATTCTCCGGGCCACCCGATCCATCATCGAGGTATGAAGGGCCGGGGCCAGCCTCACCGAGCCATCCTGCATCGGCCTGCGGTGGGATGACGTAACCGAGATGTTGCAGTGAATACAAAATATTCATCGAACAGTGTTTTGCCCCATCCTCGTTGCCGGTGATCAGACAGCCGCCGACCCGGCCGTAGTAGGCATACTGCCCGTCGCTGTTGAGTTGTCCGGACGCCGCGTACAGTCGTTCAATAACCTTGGTACAGACCGATGATTTCTCGCCCAACCAGATGGGTGAGGTGATAACGAGAATCTCCGCTGCCATGACCTTTTCGAGAATGGCGGGCCACGCATCGTTTTCCCAACCATGCTCGGACATGTCCGGCCAGACGCCGTAAGCTATGTCATGATCCACCGCACGCAGGTCTTCTACAGATACGCCGTTCTTTTCCATGATGGCCTTGGAAATTTCGATGAGCCCCTGGGTGTGCGAACGTTCTGGTGAGCGCTTCAATGTACAGTTGATAAATAGTGCCTTCAGATCCGAGAAGTCCCATTTGCTGGACTCGCACATCTCCAGTTGCTTTTCGTTCAAGGTCGCCATTTCCATTCTCCCGTTGTTATTTGACTGGTCCGGTGAACGGTTCTTCACTGACCGGCCGATTTTCTTCACATTCGCCCATTTGTTGAGACTTCAGACCGTACCAGCGGGCGGCGGGTCCCGCGGTCATGCCATGCAACGCGACGCTGAGCGCCACGGTGATTATCACGATGGCGAAAATCTTACCTTCGTTTGCCAGCTCTGCCTCCTCGAGGATCAGCAAAACGAACAAGATGGACGCCAGCCCACGTGGCCCGAACCAGCCCAGGAAAGCAGATGTTACCGGCTTGACCCCCGTCCCGATGAGCGACAAGTGAATCGGCAGCATGCGAAATACGGTTAATGCCAGTATGCCGAACAAGAGGTGACTAATCGTCACCGCGCCCATCGCTTGCGGGATCATCACGGCGCCGAATGCCATAAAAGTAAGCAGAATCAGGATCTGGCCCTCCGATTC
>JAPUHG010000036.1 GCA_027297845.1 Gammaproteobacteria bacterium
CTGGCCAGGGCGGGTGGATACAGCGAATGGGGAGGCGAAATCCAGGCAATCCAGCCCAGGTCGTCAGCATTGCCATTGCTCAGTGCAGCCAGTGCCGGTATGACCAGGCTGACCTCGCCACTGCCCGGGACCTGTGGGCAGATTTCGGTCAATGCGCCAACCGGCCAGCCTTTACCTGGCAAACAACGATCCAACGCTGTAAAACCGGTGGGGATAACGGAACGCACGGTGGCGGCTTCACTCCCACGCCAGACACCCGGTAGAGCCGCCAATGCTTCGAGGCCCTGACTCACCCGTGCAGTTTCCCATTCACATCCCGGCGCAGCACACCGACCACGACACCCTCAATTATCATGGTTTGTTCGCTCAGATCGACTTCAATCGGCTCAAAGTCCTCGTTCTCCGGCAACAGCCAGATCTGTTTGCCGACCTGGCGATAGCGTTTCACGGTGACCTCATCATCCAGCCTGGCGACGACGATCTGCCGGTTACGCACATCCGGTGTGCGATGTACCGCGACCAGGTCGCCATCCAGGATGCCGGCATCTTTCATACTCATGCCTTTGACCTGCAACAGATAGTGTGGCCGCGGACTGAACAGATCGGGATCGATCTGGTAGCGGGCCTCGATATGTTCCTCAGCCAGGATGGGCTGGCCCGCCGCCACCCGGCCGACCAGGGGTATCCCCATCTGTTCACGCAAAGAATCGCGCAGGAGGATGCCCCGCGAGGTCCCCCGACAGAGATCGATCACCCCTTTGCGCTCCAGGGCCCGCAAATGGTCTTCCGCCGCATTGGCCGAGCGAAAGCCCAGTGCCTGGGCAATTTCTGCACGGGTTGGCGGCATGCCGCGTTCCTCGATAAAGCTTCTTAACAGTTCGAGGACCTGTTGCTGTCTCGGGGTCAGTTCCTTCATAGTGCACCTGTGTATATAAACAGTTACTGTGATTATATACAGACAGGCTCATTGTGCAACCCCGAATGCCGCGCTTTTCCACGGAATGGCTCGTCTTGCCCCGGCCGAGCCCTTTGTTCACAATGCCTCCAACCACTCCATCGATCAGGAAAAACATGGCGGGCCAGAAATTTGATGCTTTAATTATCGGTGGTGGCCACAACGGCCTGGTCTGCGCCAGTTACCTGGCCGCCGGTGGACTCAAAGTCAAAATTTTCGAAAGCCGGTCGATTGTTGGCGGCGCGGCGGTTACCGAGGAATTTGCCCCGGGATTCAGGAATTCGACTGCCGCCTACACGGTCAGTCTGCTGCATCCAAAGATTATTAAAGATCTGCGCTTGCACGAGAACGGTCTGCGGATCATCAATCGCAAGATGGACAATTTTCTGCCCTTACCCGATGGCAGGAGCCTGAGCGTGGGCGTAGGTGGCCTCGCGGGTACGGTCGCCGAAGTGGCAAAATTCAGTCAGCGGGACGCGGAAAACCTGCCGGCGTTTTACGCCATGCTCGAAGCCGTCGCCGATCTGATTCGCGACTCGCTGCTGGAGACTCCGCCAAACCAGGGTGGTGGTCTGGACAGCCTGCTGAACGCGATCAGGATAGGGAATCGCTGGCGCAAACTCAGCCACGAACAACAAAAAGATTTCCATGAACTGATGACCCGCAGTGCCGGTTATCTGCTCGATGGCTGGTTTGAATCCGACCCGATCAAGGCGGTGCTGGGTTTTGACGCCGTGGTCGGTAATTTTGGCAGCCCCTACTCGCCCGGATCCGGTTATGTATTGCTGCATCACGTGATTGGCGAGGTCAACGGCAAGAAAGGCAACTGGGGACATGCCATCGGCGGCATGGGCGCCATAACCGAGACGATGGCGCGCGAAGCAAAATCGCGCGGCGTAAACATCCAGACCGACGCACCGGTACGCAGCGTGCTGACCGACAACGGGCGCGCCATCGGTGTAGAACTGGAATCCGGCGAGCAACATTTTGCCGTTATCGTAGCCGCCAACGTGGACCCAAAGCGGCTCTACGGGAAACTGGTGGCGACCGACGATGTGCCGCCGGAATTCAGCCGACGAATGAAACGATATCGTTGCGGATCTGGCACCTTCCGCATGAACGTCGCCTTGTCCGCCTTACCCGATTTCAGTTGTCTGCCAGGAACCGAGCCGGCTCTTCATCATCAGGCAGGCATCATCATGGCGCCGAGCCTGTCTTATATGGACAAGGCATTTGCCGATGCGATGGAGAAAGGATATTCAGATCAACCGATCGTGGAAATGCTGATACCGAGTACCGTGGACGATACGCTGGCTCCGCCGGGGGCGCATGTCGCCAGCCTTTTCTGCCAGCACGCGAATCCGGAGCTGCCCGATGGTCGTTCCTGGGTCGATGAAGAGGATGTCTTTGCCCGCCATATCATCGACTTTGTCGATTCATTTGCCCCCAATTTCAAAGACAGCTTGATTGCCTACGAAGCTATGTCACCGTTGACGCTGGAAAAACGTTTTGGCCTGACCAACGGCGATATCATGCATGGATCACTGGGACTCGACCAGTTATTCAGCGCCAGGCCGATGATCGGTTATGCGGATTACCGGACACCCCTCAAGGGTTTGTATTTATGCGGTGCCGGGGCTCATCCTGGCGGCGGTGTCAGTGGCGTTCCCGGTCACAATGCCGCCCGCGAAATTCTGCGCGATCGCAAATTCAGACCATGGAAAAGAAACTGATGTCGTTACCTGCCGACATCTTTCCCGTGCGATTTTTTTTCGCCAACATACCCAATCAAAGCCCGCGGATGCTTGATTAGCAGCGGGCCTTTAGAGTACGGTCATACAACGTGGACGAATCAGCAACGGAATTACTGTTCGCAGCGGTGTTTTAACCCATTACTGATCAATAAACTTAGGGGAACCTGGAATGAGTAAAGCAATGAAAAAGGGAGCCATTTTGGCCGCATTGATAATGAGCATCGGTCTGGCCGGGTGCGCAACGACCGGGCAGGAAAAAGCGCTTGAGGATCGTGTAGCCGCGCTGGAAAGCGCGTTATCTGCCGCACAGTCTGCGGCGGCAGCCGCTAGTTCTGCTGCCAGTGACGCCTCATCGGCGGCACAGGGTGCACAGAATACTGCGAACCAGGCCATGCAAGCTGCAAGCAGCGCGCAGGCATGCTGTGACGCAAACGGTGAAAGAATCAGCCGTATGTTCGAAAAAGCCAACAGAAAGTAAGCGCTGAAAGCCAGAAAAAGAAACGCCGCGATTATAGCGGCGTTTTTTTTGCCTGCGCAGAATCCTGTCAGAACGCTCCGGGATCAAATCCCGGTAGCGTGTCCTTGCCGCTGACCGACATCTGCATGGGCACGCCGGCTGCTCGTTCGTAAATATCCCGTGCCGCCGTCCAGTCCACTGTAATCTGCTTGTCACGGGTTGCCGCAACCAGCATTTCGGTCACGGTGGTCATGTTCTTTTCCAGGTTTTCGGTGTCGTCATCCAGGACCGG
>JAPUHG010000037.1 GCA_027297845.1 Gammaproteobacteria bacterium
CGAATGTCGGGGTGGCAGGCATTTTGAGCCACAAGGTGGCGACCCCCAGACCGAGGAGAATAACTACCAGCCGCATGGGCCGATGCAGGATTTCGATCAGGTTGTCGTCAAAAGTATTCTTCGTGCGCGATGTCCAGCGCCTGATGATTCGTGAAAGGACTTGATCGACGATGCGCGACAGTATCCATGACAGCAAAACGATGACCGCGGCCTGGAGCCACCGGTACGGACCCAGTAGCGAAAACAAAGGCAGGAGTTTGTCCGACAGGAAGTCCAGCAGGGGGTTTCCGATCAAATCAGTCTGTTCCATTATCGGTCTCCATTGCGGCGGTCACGGCTGACCTGCCACCCGGTTGGCAGCGGCGCAGCCATTCCGCTCGTTTGCGGAAAAACATCTGCAGACCATCAATCTCGGCCTGCCTTATATCCGGATGCCACGCCTCAAATATGAGCACGATACGTTCGCTTTCACCGCGATTCCATGCTTCGTGTTCGAAACTGTCGTCGAAGGCGAGTACTTTGCCGGCTTCCCAGTGGCGGGTTTCCTCGCCAGCCCGGATACCGCAGCCATCAGGAATAATCAGCCCGAGGTGTACGGTGAGCCTGAAGTTCATTTGTCCGTAGTGCGGGATGATGTGGCCACCTGGCTGCAGTCGCGAGAAGAAAATCTCGGGCATATAGGCTTCTGCCTCGGGATAGGGCAGCGATTCCATGACTTCCATGGTTTTCGGGCAGCGCGCATAGTTCTTGGAAATTTCGCCTGCTTTGGTCATATGAAAGGATGTCCACATGGGTGAGCCAACGAGCGAAGAAAAGTCCGTACCGGCCCGGGTTTTGCTGTGATCGGTTCCTTCCTCGTTGGCCACGATATACGGGGAGAACTCGGCCTCCTCTTCGAGCAGTACATCCAGTTCACCACGAATATCGTCGTAGGCGGCCTCTACCCGCGGAATCCAGTCGAAATCCTCTCTTTCGAACCACGGCAATGCCTGCATGCCCGGGATCAGGATGAACTCCGGACGTTGCAGCGGGTGGTTGTATTCGGCTTTCTCCTCGCGATACAGAATTCGCATGGCCCGTTCAAATCTGTCGCGCTCTTTCGCCGGGTATTTGCCGGCTAATTCATCGAGAATCTGCTGGTTCATCTGTTTGTAATGCTGGTTAAGGGTCCGCAGCGCTGCCCCGATCTCGTGGCGTGCTGCCGGCGTCATTTCTTGATTTGTTTCGGCCTGGTCCAGCGCCGGCTCGGTCAGTACGGCGCGCTGTATAAGTTCTGCCCCCTTCTCCATCTGACCGGCGGCGGTAAACAGCATGCCGGCCTTGAGCATGGCCAATACATTTTCGGGATCCAGGCGGGCGCTATGGGTAAAATTGGCAGCTGCCTCTTCGTTCATGCCAAGTTTCTGCTGGACAAATGCCATCCGAAACCGATAGGCAGCCACATCCGGTTCAGTTTCCGCTGCAACAGACAGCAGATCCAGGCTGGCGTTGATATCGCCCCGGCGAAACATGAGCATCGCGAGTTGGAAACAGGCGGGCGCAAACGGCGGTTGCATCGCGGCGAGTTCCTGGAGACGTTGCTCTGCCTGTTGATGCTTCCCTTCGCGCAGTTCCTTTTCAGCTGTCGCAAATGCTTCTTGTTTTGACTCGGCGCTCATTGCTTGTATCGGCGGCCCTTGTTCCATATCGCTGGAAGACTCAACAGTCTTCGTCCCTGATCAGATCCATGTTAAAAGTAATGGCGACCCGGGGAATGTCGTTTTGCTGCATTTCTACCCAATGCTCAAGATAGGACGGAAACAAGACGATCAGCCCGGTTTGTGGCCTCACCGAGAACTCCAGGTTGCTAAATATCGTTTGCCCGGTGTGGCCGCCCGGTTCGTGCATGCGAAAACCGGCCTTTGGATCGAGAAAAGAAATGCGGGAAGAGGTCTTGTTGGCCGACACGTAATAGCTGCCGCTGATCAGGCTGTTCCGATGGCGATGCAGTTCGTGGTAGCAGCCCTTGACGTTGATGGTTCCGAACATGGTGATCAGATGCAGCGGCGGGTCTTCGGTCGAAAAGCCCATGGTCTGTGCGTAGCAACGACCATGCCGCAAAACCTGTTCGGCAATTTCGGCAAACTCCAGGTCCTTTTGAATCTGGTTGCGGCTGAAAAAAGAGGTATAACCGGTCCGGTATTCTTTTTTGCATATTTCCACGCCTTCCGGATCCGATTCCCTCAGCGCTTCGACCTTCCGAACCATATCCTGATTGAATTCTTTGTCATCGGTCAGGCGATTGATATAAATGGGGACCGGGAAAACCGGGAATACGGCTTTCTTGTTGTTTTCGGGTGTAACAAATCTGGTCATGATCTATTTTCCGGTTCATTCCTGGCGGATACGGACAGGATAACCTCTGTCTGCCGCGCTGGAAAACCTTGTTTTGTCAGATTGGCCAATCACACCACCTTTTTTTGCTGCCGCCTGCCAGGTTGCCTGTGTTAGCCGGTATATTTCACCAAGGCGGTCGATGCCGGGTGTAATTTTCGGAATGTTCATGTATTTTGCGTTATCGGTAGGTTGGTGGCTGAACTCATATTGTACGCCGGCATCGACCTATCGCGATCTCGGCTGTTTCTCGGACGCCTGAGCTTGGTCTTCGCTCAACGCATAGCTACCGCTATGGGTTTCGCTCCAGACCTGCCCTCAGCAGCCCGAGGCCTCACCCGGGATCCGCGATCCTTGGTGACATCCGGGCCAGGCAGCCCGCTTTCATCGAGGCGCCATTAATAACTGCCAGGGGGCACACATGAAAATCGCTCAATACACCAGCCTGCTTTTTCCACTGATTCTGGCTGCTTGCGGCGGAACGGGACATGACCAGGATCAAAAGGCGGCTGCGGCTGCAGAGTATAAAGTCGCTCAGCTCGATGCGCTGTATGAGGAATATTTCGATCGTTCGATGGAGCTGAACCCGATTTACGCCACTTTCGTCGGCGACAATCGATTTAATGACCGTTATCCGAACAGCATCGGCCCGGAGCACATTAAGAAATCATCCGCACTGACCCATGAGTACCTCGATCGCTTGCTCGCGATCGGTTCCGACGGGCTAAACGGGCAGGATTTGCTCAGTTTCCAGATTTTCCAGCGTAACCAGGAAGAAGACCTGGCTGGCGAGAAATTCCCGGGAGAGTTGATGCCGTTGAACCAGTTCAGCAGCACGCCGAATTTCTTCGCGCAAATGGGCTCGGGCGCCAGCCTGCACCCGTTCAAGACGGTCAAGGACTATCAGGATTTTCTGGGACGTATCGACGGTTTTGTGATTTGGATGTACCAGGCGCGGGACAACATGCGAGAAGTCATGGAACAGGGGCTGGTGCAGCCCCGTGTGCTGATGGAAAAAGTCGTGCCGCAGTTGGCCGCACACGTTGTAGCCGATATCGAGGAAAGCCTGTTTTACCGGCCAATTCAAAATATGCCGGAATCGTTCAGCGAGGAAGAAAGGGAAACATTGACCGCCGCCTATCGCGACGCGATCGAAAACAAGTTGATCCCGGCCTACGCCATGATGCGCGATTTCGTTCGTGACGAATACCTGTCCGCAACCACCGAATCCGTCGGCATGACGGATTTGCCGGGCGGCGACGAATGGTATGCGTATCGGGTCGCCACGACGACAACCACCGATCTGTCGCCACAGGAAATTCATGAGATTGGCCTCGCGGAAGTTGAACGTATCCACGGCAATATGCAGGCGGTCATGGACGAAGTCGGCTTCGAGGGCGAGCTCACGGAATTTTTCGAGTTTCTGAATTCCGACCCGCAGTTTTATTTTGACGAGCGAGAACAGCTTATCGATGGTTACAGGGCGCTGCGCGAGGAAGTGCACGCCAAGGCACTAAAAGTGTTTGATCGTCTGCCGAAAGCGGATTATGAGATTCGTGCCGTCGAACCGTTTCGCGAAAAAACCGCCTCAGGCGGTTCCTACATGCGACCATCGCCCGATGGATCCCGGCCTGGTGTTTTTTATGCGAATGCCTACGACCTGAAGGCGCGGCCAAAGTGGGCCATGCAATCGTTGTTTTTGCACGAAGCCATCCCCGGTCACCATTTCCAGGGAGCGCTAACCCTGGAGATAGAGAACATGCCTCGGTTCAGGAAGTTCGGTGGTTACACGGCCTATAGCGAAGGCTGGGGTTTGTACGCCGAATCATTGGGCAAGGAAATCGGCATGTATGAAGATCCCTACCAGTATTTTGGGGCGCTTAATGCAGAGTTGTGGCGGGCGATTCGCCTGGTCGTGGATACCGGGCTGCATTACCTGGGCTGGACCCGGCAGCAGGTGCTGGATTTCATGTATGCCAATTCGGCAACTAATGAGGCGCGAGCTGTCGCGGAGGCCGAGCGTTATATTGCCATTCCGAGCCAGGCGCTGGCTTACAAGATCGGTCAGCTCAAGATATCTGAACTGAGGGCGCGGGCTGAATCGGCGCTCGGCGACCGCTTCGATATCAAGGCATTCCACCGCCAGGTGCTGGAAGACGGTCCGCTGCCGCTGAGCGTGCTCGACGCAAAAATTGACCGCTGGATCGCGAGTCAATAGAGCATTTTTTGTATTGAACGGATGGCTTGAGCTTCCCTAGCTGTTGGCTGGCACTGGCGTTGCCGGTGGCGGCAGGTACGCTGGTAATGCTGTTGAACCGTTTGCAATGGAGAGATAGATGGAAGTGCGTGTTGCCTTGTTGAGTACAGTGGTTTTGCTTGCTTGCCATGCTGCGACGGCTGGACCCAGCCTGGAGCAAATCATGGCGAATCCCGACTGGATCGGCAACCAGCCCGAAGAGGCCTATTGGAGCGATTCGGGCGAGGCGGTTTTCTATCGCCAGAAACGCAGCGGGGAGCGGATCAAGGATTGGTACCGTGTTTCTGTGGACGGGGGAGAGATTCAGGAGCCCGATCCGCGAGGCATGACCGCCAGTTCAAATGCCAGCCGCGTCTATAACCAGGCCAGATCGCGGGTCGCGTGGATCCACGAAGGCGATTTGTGGATAAGGAGCTTGCCGATCGGGGAATCCCGGCAACTGACCTCAACAGCCAATCCGGAAAGCGCACCGATGTTTATGGCTGGTGGCGATCGAATCGCCTATGTCAGCGATGGCGACTACCGGGTTCTCGATCTGCAAACCGGGCTGACGCGTCAGTTTGCAGACCTGCACCTGGAGAAAGAACCGGACAATGTTCCGGAATTCGATGCGCTGCGCGAGCAGCAGATGAGAATTTACGAAACGGTCCGTGAAGACAAACGTCTCACCGAAACTCTGGAAAAGCACCAGGAAGATGTCCACCGCGGCGATACCAGTCGCACGCCGTTGCCGATTTACCTGGGTGCCGACCTGCGCGAAGTTTCACGTAGCCTGTCGCCATCGGGTGGCTATATGCTGCTGGTCGTCGAAAACGAAAAAGACGAGCCGGGGCAAAGCGGAAAAATGCCCAACTATGTGACCGAGAGCGGTTACACGGAGATTCACGATACCCGGCCGAGAGTCGGTCGCAATTCGCCCGCTGGCCAGGATATTCTGCTGATCGACCTGCAAAATGGTTCATTCGAGAAACTGGACCAGGGCGTTTTGCCCGGTATCAAAAAGGACCCATTGCGGAAAATTCGCAAGGAGGCGATCGCCTGGCATGTCGCGCATGGCGCAGACCAGGAACAGGTCGAAGAAAAGCTGAAAGCGCCCGACCAACGTACGCTGACCGTTTACGAGGTTTCCTGGAACGCTGACGGCAGCCAGGTTTTGCTGCAAATGGTGGCCAACGACAACAAGGATCGCTGGCTGGCAACTGTTGATTTCGACAGCGCGACATTGGTGCCACAGCACCGATTGACTGATAGCGCCTGGATCAACTGGGCTAACAACGAACATGGCTGGATGCCCGATGGCAAATCTTTCTGGTATTTGTCCGAGGAATCCGGCTACTCGCATCTTTATCTCAAATCCATTGGCCAAAAAAAGCCCCGGTCTTTGACCCAAGGGTCGTTCGTCGTGACGGAACCCGAAGTAGACGCCTCTGGATTGAGCCTTTATGTCAGAGCCAATCGCACTCACCCGGGTAACTATGAAATCTACAAGGTACCGGCCGCGGGTGGTGAATTGGTGCAGATAAGCTCGCTCGGCGGGGTGAACGGTTTTTCCTTGTCAGCAGACGGTAAACGCCTGTTGATTACACACTCATACATAGACCGCCACCCGGATTTGTTTGTGCAGGACGCCGAGGCGGGAGCAGAACCGTTGCGTTTGACGGATACCTCTACCGACGAGTACAAGGCTGTCGCCTGGGTGATACCGGAGATTATCGAAATCCCATCGAGCCATGTGGACAGGTCGATTTATTCGAAGCTGTATTTGCCCGCCGATTACGACCCGGACAAAAAATACCCGGCGGTCATGTTCGTACACGGTGCAGGCTATACGCAGAACGCGCACATGGGCTGGCCATATTATTTTCGCGAGTTCATGTTCCACACATTACTGACCGAGAACGGTTATATCGTCATCGATATGGATTACCGTGCGTCCAAGGGTTATGGGCGCGATTGGCGAACGGCCATCTATAGGAATATGGGGCATCCTGAGCTTGAGGATTTTGCTGATGGCGTCGATTTTCTCGTGAAAAACTACAATGTGGATCGGGACCGGGTCGGAATCTATGGCGGTTCTTATGGTGGTTTCATGACCTTTATGGCGCTGTTCCGCGCACCGGATCTGTTCGCAGCAGGCGCCGCGCTCAGGCCGGTCGTTGACTGGCAGCATTACAATCATGGCTATACGTCGCGCATGCTCAACACACCCGAGGTTGATCCGATGGCTTTTGAGCGCAGTTCACCAATCGGGTTCGTAGACAATCTGCAGAAACCGTTGTTGATTGCCACAGGAATGCAGGATGACAACGTTTTTTTCCAGGATTCCGTGATGCTGGTTCAGCGGCTGATTGAGCTGCAAAAAGAAGATTTCGAGATCGCGATTTATCCGCTGGATCCTCACGGACTCATACATGCGGATTCCTGGCTGGACGAGTATCGCCGTATCTATAAATTAATGGAGCGACATGTAAAACCGGAGTAGTTCTCGGTAGCTTGCCCAGTGAACAAAAACGCCGCTGTCAGCTCGAGCCGACAGCGGCGTTTTGTTGCGGTACTCTATATTTCGTTTATTCGCCAGCGCTATCTACGGTAAAAGCAATGAGTGTCCCGGTGGCCAGGCAGCCTCCAGTGAGGAATTTGCCATAGGCGTGGACACCCATCCCGGCTTGCAGGTCTGCAAGTTCGACCCGCTCGATGGATTGCGTATTTTCTTCGGCATCCCGGGTGATCAGCAGAATTCGTGTCTCGCTGTCGGTTATCAGGCAGCGATCACCAATTTCGCTGCTTATCAAAAGACTGCCTCTTTCGAGATCAATTTCCAGGATGATGCCTCTGAGGCGATCGATAAAATCGGTGGTTCTCTTCAGAATCACCAATGCCGATTTAACCAGCGCTGGCGACCCAGCAGATAACCTAATCACACCATCCACCAGGCCACGGTATTCGGGCCGAATCTCACTGGCATCGAGTTCCGCGCCATTGAGCGCGAAAATGCGTGTGCCTACCTGCAACTGGACCCGAACCGTCGATCCGGGAGTAAAGCCCTGGTTGGGGGCGAGTAGAAAGCCGAACCGGCCGGTATCAGGATCAACCCGGGTCAATGTGATGCCGCGAAGATGGGCGAAAGCGCCACGGCGGCCTATTTCCAGGGTGACGGCATCCAGTGCGATGCGCCGATGTACATCGACATCGTCACCGGCAATGACATCTGTGAAGGGTGCCGGGAATCCGATGGCAGTCAGTTCCTGCCCGAGGGATAGTTCAGCAAAACGTGTCGGATCGCCCTGGGAGTCAAATATTCCAGTGTTGTCTGCCGCCCGGACCACGATGCAGTGACCAAAATTGCGCGTAGCGTCGGTACTGCTCTGATCTGTAATTATCCACCTTGGGCAGAGCACGAAGCGCGGATGGTCCTCGTCAAGCCTGGTAATCACGCCATGAACACGGGCCAGTTTCCGCAAACGCGTAAAACGATCGGTGCGAATGAAGATCACCGGGCGTGCTGTTACTTCACCGCTTGTCGTTCCGATGGTAATCGATTTTTCCACGTCGAAGTCCAGCTCGAAATGAAGCAGACCGTCGGCAAGCACCTGGATCGGCTCAGCTGGGAAAAGATCAATACGACCATCGATCGGCAACGGCGGATTAAGCACAACGGCAACATCGCCGTTCTCGTCATACTCGATCAGTTCGAGGTTTGTCAGAATCATACGGACTTTTTCATACCGGCCGGCCGGCACATCCTCAATGGCAATCATGTCAGAGACATTGCCCAATCCTCGCAAATTGATGACGACCGGATTCGACAAAATACTGACCGGACCATCGGCGCCAATCAGAAAAATGGCGGCGATGCTTGCGTTCACTTCATCAAAACGGAAATCCGTTGCAGTCGTCGTTTCATCTGTAGTTCCATCGGTCAGCGATACTGCAACCGTGCCAACCTGTGCCGCCAGCGGCGGCCGATCCGGTGAGCTGACATCGTCTCCACCGCCACATGAACTGAGCGTAAACGCCAGCAGCAAAGCGGCTAAGGATCTCCGTTGGAATTTATTCATGATAACTACCTTTTTGTACTTGGCCCGCCAGTCATTTGGATTTACGACGGCCGACCGTTTGTTGTGGGTTTATGGGTTTAACGCGGCTTTGCGCTAATGGTTGACATTGGCCGAAAAGAAAAAGAACTATTGCCGTCTGCCGGGATAAACGCCAACATGGTGGTAGGGGACGTGCACTTGCTCAATGAACTGGCCAGACTCGAAAAAATCGCGAAGCAGCTTGAGCCTGACCAGGTACAGCGCACGGAGCTGAATCGTAGTGTCGAGGCGTATGCGGACAAGTTTCTGAACGCCTTGCCTGATATGAAAACCTATGTGGCCGACGAGCCGGCCACGGTGCCATCGCCACCGGCCATTTCGAATGAACCACTCGGGTTGGAGGAGGCGCTTGCCTTTCTGGCTTCCGCTGTCGATAAGACCGGGATTAACCCGGCCTCCGGCGGTCACATTGGCTATATACCCGGCGGCGGCATTTATGCCGCTGCGCTGGGCGATTACCTGGCCGATGTATTCAATCGTTATGCAGGCGTTTTGTTTGCGGGCCCCGGTGCAGTGCGTCTGGAAAAAAGCCTGCTTTGCTGGATGGCTAAACTGGTTGGTTTTCCAGAAAGTGCGGCAGGCGATCTGACCTCCGGTGGCAGCATGGCCAACCTGACCGGCATTGTTGCGGGCCGGGCGGCGCACGAAATAAAGGCCGTGGATGTTCCACGTACGGTTGTTTATCTCAGTGAGCAGGCGCATCACTCGATCGAAAAAGCCCTTCGAGTAGCCGGGCTTGGTGAATGTGTGCTGCGTTTTCTGGAACTCGATGAACGGTTCCGGATCAGTCCGGATGCGCTGACCGCGGCAATCGAAGCAGACCAAACGATTGGACTTAATCCGTGGCTGGTTGTGGCCTCCGCTGGCACTACAGATGTTGGCGCCGTGGATCCGCTCGATGAACTGGCCGAAATTTGCCGGCAGCACAAACTCTGGCTACATATCGATGCTGCTTATGGTGGTTTCTTCGTGTTGTGTGATTCGGTAAAGGAATCTCTCGCCGGGATGGCGCACGCGGACTCGGTGGTCATGGACCCGCACAAAGGACTGTTTCTCCCTTATGGCAGCGGCGCGGTGCTGGTTCGTGATCAGGCCGCCATGCACAGCGCTTTTAACTACCATGCCCACTACATGCAAGATGCGGTGCAGGATGTCGCGATGATGTCGCCGGCAGACCTTTCACCAGAGCTGAGCCGGCCATTTCGTGGGCTGCGCCTGTGGTTGCCGTTGATGATTCACGGCTTGACGCCGTTTCGCGCCGCGTTGGACGAAAAACTCCTGCTGACCAAATATTTTCACCGGGAAATACAAAAAGTTCCTGGATTTGAAGTTGGCCCGGAACCGCAACTGAGCGTTGCAACTTATCGTTATGTTCCTAAAAAAGGTGACGCCGACCAGTTCAACAAGCAACTAATCGATGAATTACAAATAGATGGCCGTGTTTTTGTTTCCTCAACTCGCATCAATGGCCGATTCGTGCTGCGCGTGGCAATACTCAATTTCCGTACCCACCGCGATACAGTTGATCTGACGATTGAGATCCTGGCTGACGCCGCAATGCGCCTGGCAAAGACGTAGCCCGGATTATTCATGAATGCGCTCGCGCCCTTGCATGATCTTTGTCCGCACACGGGATTTTCCTCCCTCGGAAATACACACCGATATTCCGCTCGGTCAGAAAGTTCGGTGTGCGAACAATGCTCTGCGCAATCATCGCAACGATTCATGAATAAGCCGGGCTAGGAGTATTGATGTCAAAAGATTTCCGGCCATTCAAGATTGCCAGTCCGCTTTTGCTTGTCTATGTGCTGCTCGCGTGTTCGGCGAGACCCGACTATCACGGCGCGTTGCCTGAGGAGGTGCGTGTTGACCCCGAGGAAAATCTCGAACTGGTTCGAGTCTGGCAGCAACTGGATGTTGTAGAGGCGTCAGCGCGCGATGTCAGCCTGATTCTCGATCTGCAATTAGATGGCAAGCCATTTCGCGGCCAGGCCACCCGCTCTAGCCAGTTCGATATCAATATTCACACAGACTGGTTGCCAGTGTTTTTCATCAAGGAAATCGGCGGGCAGCGTTTTGATGAAGCAAGCAAAGGCGAGACAGATATACCTGTTTTTGACGAAGTACAGTGGCAGGAAATCTCCCGGCGTGTAGTTGAGTCATTCACTCCCGCGCAGCCGCTGCAGGGCGTGGTCATCAATTCCCGCGATACAGCGATTTTCTTCTACCGAGACGAGAGCGGCAAAATTGTGGCGCAAGCCGATCGCTCGGAATGGCCGACAGAAATTCCACTGACCGACGTGCTGCGCCTGGAAAAACAGGCTGCAACCTTACTGGAAATCATCGGTGGCTATCTTGACGAACGTGGAGTGCGGAGCGAGCAAATACTGTTCAAAACCGGCGAGCTCGGACCATACGCCAGGCCGCTGGTGATAGTCGATCGCTCGCGGGGTCAAATAGGTTTTCTGTCGCTGGAACCATTTACCTTTGGCAGCACGCCAACCAGCCTGGCAGCCAGCGTCGGCGGTAGCGGCTGGCAACTTGTGCGCAGTTATGTCTTCGAACCGATTAACCGGCCGGTCAGTTTTGTGTCGCGCCTTTTTTTCCTTCTCCTGGACACCGTAAGAGATATCACCGGACAATTGGTCATCAACGCTTTTTCTTATCCTTCCCTGAACGATAAGCCAGTGCCACCGCTCAACGATGGTGCGAGCATGAACCTGAGCGAGTGGGAATCCGCTCTCGACAGGATGTTTGGCGCATATCGGGTCAGAGGTACGGCAGAGTTCCTGGT
>JAPUHG010000038.1 GCA_027297845.1 Gammaproteobacteria bacterium
GTAGGTTGACCAACAGACCCGGTTACCCAGTGCAGGCTCGAGTTTCCAAGATCCTGGTCGCTGCTGGCCCCGCTGCCATCCATAACGGAAATGGATCCGTTGGCCCAGCGGCCCCAGCGTATTCCTGAGGTTGCATCTTCGCCTCGATCGAAAATGTCGGCACTGCCCACGCTATAGATAACATCATCGCTCGATGTCGGGGCTGGTCCGCCAAATTTGAGCAAATCACCATTGTCGTCCATCAGAATCGACGCATTGGGACCGGAGGTAGCACCGCTGAACTGGTCGGCCGTCGCCAGCGGACCGGCTGCAAAACCAACCTGTCCCGATTGCAACGCCTGTACATCATCACCCTCAGTCAGGCTGACCGACTGACCGCTACCATCGGTACCGGTAACGGCCACCTGGACCTCCGCAGCCGATTCTTCGTTTTCACCGCCTGAAACAACAACGCCTGCGGCAAGCACATCGGCGCCATCGGATGACATCTCCGGTGCACTGTCTTCATCCGCAACATAGCCGTACTGGCCAGGTCCGAGCTCCAGCGATCCTGCTGAGTTGGTGAGCACAACACCACCTTGTGTTACCCCAACATAGAGACCGGTACTTCCTGTCTCACAGGCGGAATCACAGAAGATCGCATCGTAGTCCGTTCCGCGTATGCCGATCGTGGCGACCGGAGTACGTACCTCGTATGCACTTTTGTCTTTTTGTCCAATAGCGCCGGTTATGGATCGAAATCCACCTTTAAGCAGGCTAAAGAAGCTGCGATCCGGGTTTTCGGCCGACCCTGTGTTCGCATCAGAACCGGCATAGGAAAAGTCATCAATAACGAATTCCGTTGACGGCTTCAAAGCAATCAGCCCACCGTCCGCCATCCGCAACTGCACACGCCCGTTAGCGGCGGTGCTGAAATGGTCTCCGCTTTCGAAACTCATGTCTTTGACCACTTCCTGATGGGTGCCAGCAGGGCTATCCAGCCAGGCTTGTCCGAAAACAAACATAACTTTCCCTGCCTCCGCCGAAACAATCATCGGCATCATCAGCATTACTGAAAGAAGAAGTCCCTTGGTTACTGCGAATTTTATGTTCATGGTCTTACCTTTGTTTTCCTACTCGTTCTCTTAGTCAATACTTCCGGCAAGGATAAATTAGGGTATTTCCCGAAAAATCGCTGTGAACGGCTTCACAGTTGGTAAGACCTTCCCAAAAATATGTTCAATTGGACTGCCTTATTGTGAGGCGTGGGTCACAGTTTGCCCGCCAGGCCAGATTTGGCATCATCTAACGAAATATTCGCCGTAGCGACACCCCGGCGACATCGCGATCATATTCGAATACTTCGACATTCGAATTGTTCATCTGATGCGAATAGCTGTAATCAAAAAACCAGCTCCGATTGATCTTCCAGGTCAGGCGCAAGGTGATCTGGCTGAGCGTATCCTTGCGATCCTCATTAACCTGTTGCGGAAAGAACACGTCGTCATAATTAGAACGGCTTACGCTGGCAAAAGTTTGCAAACTAACCCTGCTATTGAAATTCCAGCCAACAAAGACTTGCAGACCCGCAATGTCGCGGTTGTATTTAGAGTCTGATAGTCGGGCATTATCGCGGCCAAGCAGCAAAGTGGCGACCACGTTCCCCATTCCGGTCTCGCCGAAAACCCGGCTGATCGAAGAGCCGAAAAGGAACTGATCAACATCCCGAACGTCCTGGTTATCGGCGTATCGAATCGCCGTCCATTTGCCAAGAAAACCAATGTAGGTTCTCCTGTTTAACTGGTGCTCGTAGTCCCCTTCCAGGCTGATGCCCTTGCTGTTGAGTTTGTCATCAGTATTCAACCGGTAAGCCAACACGCCGGCGGAATACTGAGTAGTCTCGGCGACTTTCCTCAATCGCGAACGGATACTCCCCAGGGTAGCGTTTACAAAGGATGCGTCCGGGTAATTTCTCTGCCCCAGGTCGGCTCGGGTGTTCCAAATAAGCCCTTTTTCGAACGGTCTTTGGATTTCGCCACCAAGCGCATAGGCGGCATAAGGGCTGTCGGTTTCCCTGCTTTCGGGGTCAAGCACGAAGCCAAGGAATCTGCTGGCATCCGTTGCTGCGTTGGCATTGCTGTCGTAGCCCGTCGCAAACCTTGCGTAGGCCTGGTAGTTGTTTTTCCCCGGTTCCGTTTTGCTGTCGATTTGCGCCAGCAGATTGCGGATTTCCCTCTGCGCCGCGGGTGGTGGATTCTGATCGCGAAGAATCAACAAGTGGAACCGGGCATCGGCCATATTCTCTTCCAGAAAATATGCCCGCGCGAGATCCAGCCGTGCCGCCGCAAATTCAGGGTCATTGTCAACGGCTCGTTGCAAAGCAAATATTGCTTTGCCTGTTTGTCCGGTTTCCAGTAGCGCCAGACCGAAAAGATAGTCAAATCGACTGTCTCCTGCCATTTCCGGCTCACTAAGAGAAAGAATGGCAAGCGCCTGGCCAGGCTTGCCCTGGTTGAGCATTCGCTGTGCATTATGCAGATCACTATCGGCGGCCCCGGCTATGGTGGCATACACCAGCGCCAGTACGACAAGCAGTGATCGAAAAATTCGCTCAGAAAAGAAAATCATTCAGAATCAGCCTCCCTGGCTGCCTGTGCTCCCTGCACCCTAAGTTTTACATAACAACGACAATGTTTAGCAGAATAGACAATATGCCAGCTGGCAAACGTGAAGGAATTCACAGTTTGCGGGACGAAATCGGCGGTTCGGTCAACGGCCTTGTTCCGCTACCGGTATACTTTCTCCATGCCATGGGTTCCTCATATCACTGTTGCCGCGGTTGTCCAAAAGGACGATCGATTCCTGCTGGTTGAAGAGCTCGTTGGAGAGCGCAAGGTTTTCAATCAACCGGCCGGTCATTTAGAGGCCGGTGAAAGCCTCGTCGAGGCCGTCATTCGTGAGACGTTGGAGGAAACAGCCTGGCATTTCGAACCGCATTCCCTGAGCGGTATTTACCAGTGGACCCATCCGGAAAAGCAAACAACCTTCATTCGATTCGCATTTGCCGGCGAGGTCACCAGGCACCTTCCGGATCGGGAACTCGATACCGGTATCGTTCGTGCGGTATGGCTGGACAAAGACCAGTTGCTCGCTCGTTCGGGCCAGCTGCGCAGCCCCATGGTTCTGCGTTGCATCGGTGATTATCTCTCCGGCCAACGCTTTCCCCTCGATATAGTCAGCCAGCTGCCGCTGAACATCGAAAATTGCGACCAGGCTTCTTAGAACAATCCAAACACCAATACGTCTATAATGTGGTTTCTTCCAGTCTGTTTCGGGTCGCAGACGAATGCCTGCCAAAAATCCAGAACGAGTCATAGTCGGTTTGTCCGGTGGCGTCGATTCATCGGTCGCCGCGTTCCTGTTGTTGCAGGCCGGCTATGATGTGCAAGGCCTGTTTATGAACAACTGGGAAGACGATGAAGACGGTTATTGCCAGTCTGCACAGGATTATCAGGACGCCAGGCAGGTATGCGATGAACTCGGTGTCCCCTTGCACAAGGTGGATTTTGCGGAGGAATATCGTGAGCGTGTTTTCGCCTACTTTCTGGAAGAAATCGCAGCCGGGAGAACGCCAAACCCGGATGTGTTGTGCAATCGGGAAATCAAGTTTGGCACGTTCCGCGATTATGCCAACCGTCTCGGCGCCCGCTACATAGCGACCGGTCACTATGTCAGGGTCGACCACTCCGGGCGCACTGTCAGATTGCTCAAAGGACTGGATCAGGCAAAAGATCAGAGCTACTTCCTGAATGCAGTTTCCGCAAAAGCGCTGGAGAATTCCCTCTTCCCAATCGGAGAAATGCAAAAAGCGGAGGTCAGATCGATTGCCCGTGAACAGGGGTTTGATAATTTTGGGAAAAAAGACAGCACCGGCATTTGTTTTATCGGCGAACGTCACTTTCGTAGCTTTCTGGAAAACTATCTACCGGCCAAGCCCGGCGATATTCGTGACCCGGATGGCGAGTTGCTCGGCAGCCACGATGGATTGATGTATTACACGCTCGGCCAAAGACAGGGGCTTGGCATCGGCGGACGCAAGGGACGTACCGAGTCACCGTGGTACGTCGCCAAGAAGAATCTGCAGAACAACACGCTGACGGTCGTTCAGGGGCACGCTCACCCATTGCTATACAGCGATGGCTTGCGAGCGATCAATAGTCACTGGATCGGGGTGCAACCTGAAAATGGGTCCCGCCTTGCGGCCATGACACGATACCGGCAGGAGGATCAGCCCTGCACGATCGAGATCGATGATGAGGGCAACTTTGAACTGTACTTCGATGATGCTCAAAGAGCCGTGACCCCTGGCCAGTTTGCGGTCATCTACGATGGCGAACAATGCCTGGGGGGCGGGGTCATCGATAAGACGATGTCGTTATCGGCGGACCAGGCCTCTCTTCGCGCCGGTCAACGCGATGCCGTATAATTAACGGCTCGCTTGGCCCTGCAACCATTTCTCCGGAGGATCCATGACGGACTCGTTTAACGCACGCTCGACGTTGAAAGTCGGCGACCAGGAATACCAGATCTATCGCTTGGATGCACTGCGGGATACCCATTATCAGCGCCTGCCCTGTTCGTTGAAAATATTGCTCGAAAATCTCCTCCGCCATGAAGACGGCTTGGATATTACGCGAGACGATATAGAGGCGGTCGCAAACTGGGACCCCGGGGCCGAACCGAGCCAGGAAATCGCTTTCACGCCGGCCCGTGTCATTTTGCAGGACTTTACGGGTGTGCCCGCAGTTGTCGATCTGGCGGCGATGCGTGACGCCGTTGTCGCGCTGGGTGGCAAGGCCGATGACATCAACCCGCTGTCACCAGCGGAACTCGTAATCGATCATTCGGTCCAGGTCGATAATTATGGTTCGGCCGACGCGCTGGATCTGAACAACGTAATCGAGTTTCAGCGCAACAAGGAGCGCTACTCGTTCCTCCGCTGGGGGCAAAACGCCTTTGACAACTTCAAGGTGGTTCCGCCGAACACCGGAATCGTTCACCAGGACAATCTCGAGTACCTCGCAAGAGTCGTTTTTGGAGTCGAAAAAGATGGCGTGTTACAGGCCTACCCGGACACCCTGGTGGGTACCGATTCGCACACCACGATGGTTAACGGACTGGGTGTGCTCGGCTGGGGCGTCGGCGGCATAGAGGCTGAAGCAGCCATGCTGGGCCAGGCGATCACCATGCTGATACCACAGGTCATCGGCTTCAAACTGACCGGCAATCTGCCTGAGGGCGCGACCGCGACCGATCTGGTATTGACTGTTACCCAGATGCTGCGCGAGAAAGGCGTCGTTGGTAAGTTTGTCGAGTTTTTTGGCGATGGCCTGGCGACCATGCCGCTGGCCGATCGAGCGACGCTGGCCAATATGGCGCCGGAATTCGGCAGCACCTGTGCGCTATTTCCGATCGACGGAGAAACGCTGCGCTACCTGGAATTGAGTGGCCGCGATGCACATAGTATTGAACTGGTTGAAGCTTATGCAAAGGCGCAGGGACTGTGGCGCGAGGATGGACAGCCCGACGCCGATTACAGCGATATTCTCGAACTCGATGTGGGTGAAGTCGAACCCAGTATTGCCGGACCGAAACGACCGCAAGACCGCATCCCATTGAGGTCTGCGGCCGCGGTGATTCAGGATCACATGGCGAAGGAAATCAGCGGCAGAGAAAGTGATGGGCAAGTCGTGGTCAGCATGGATGGTCAGGACTTCGAACTCGGCGATGGCGCGGTGTTGATCGCCGCCATCACCAGTTGCACAAACACATCCAACCCGGCCGTGATGATCGCCGCGGGTCTGCTGGCACGGAACGCCGCCGCGAAAGGGCTCAAAGCCAGGCCATGGGTCAAGGGTAGCCTTGCACCCGGCTCGCGGGTGGTCAGCGATTACCTGGAGAAGGCAGGGTTGCTGGATGAGCTGGAAAAAACAGGCTTTTATCTGGTGGGTTATGGGTGCACCACGTGTATTGGAAATTCCGGTCCCTTCCGGCCGGAAATTGACGAAGCAGTGAAAAACAGTGACCTGGTTGGTTGTTCCGTCCTGTCCGGCAACGGAAATTTCGAGGGCCGTATTCATCCACTGGTCAGAATGAATTTTCTCGCTTCACCGCCGCTGGTGGTTGCTTACGCCCTGGCCGGCAACATGCACGCTGATTTGTATAACAGTCCATTGGGAGACGACGCTAATGGTGAGCCTGTGTATCTCAAGGATATCTGGCCAAGCCAGCAAGAAATTCACGAAACCATGGCGGCCAACGTTAATCGCGAAATGTTTCAGCATCAATACGCACATGTATACGATGGCGACAAAAACTGGAATGGTCTCAAAGTCGCGGAAGGAGAACTCTACCAGTGGGAGGAGGACTCGACCTATATCAAGAACCCACCCTATTTCGAGGGCATGAAGATGGAAACAGCCCCGGTCGGTGACCTGTCCGGTGCACGATTGTTAGCTCTGCTGGGGGATTCAGTGACTACCGATCATATTTCGCCCGCTGGCAGCATCGCGAGCGACGGGCCGGCAGCCGAATATCTGCGCGAACAGGGCGTGAAACCCACCGACTTTAATTCCTATGGATCCCGACGTGGAAATCACGAGGTGATGATGCGCGGCACCTTCGCAAATATTCGTTTGCGCAATCAACTGGCGCCGGGCACTGAAGGCGGCTGGACCCGCCATCAACCCAGTGGCGAGCAAATGTCCATCTACGACGCCGCCATGCGTTATCGCACCGAAGGGACTCCACTGCTGGTTATCGCCGGGAAGGAATATGGCACCGGTTCATCCCGGGATTGGGCGGCGAAAGGCACCAAGCTCCTCGGCGTGCAGGCAGTGATCGCTGAGAGTTATGAACGAATCCACCGCTCCAACCTGATTGGGATGGGCGTCTTGCCGCTGGAGTTCATGGGTGGAGATAGCGCCGGCAAATTGGGCATCACCGGTCAGGAGAGTTTCAGCATCAGTGGCTTGAACGATGAGGCGGATTCGGTCAGTGTGGTAGCGACTCCGGAATCCGGTGCGGCTATTCATTTTTCTGCGCGAGTTCGCATCGACACACCGAAAGAACGCGAGTACTACAGAAAC
>JAPUHG010000039.1 GCA_027297845.1 Gammaproteobacteria bacterium
GAGCGGATCTTATGCCTCGCAGATTAATTCTCAATCCATTCCTGCACCTCGCCATCCTGGCGCTGGTAGCTGGCCAGGCGTTTGCCGAGGATAACTCAGAAGCGAGATACTCTGGTGTATCCCGTATCGTCGTCTTCGCCGATGTTCACGGCGCCTATGAGAACCTGACCGCCCTCTTGAGACAAGTGGGCATTATCGACGAGCGGAACAACTGGTCCGGTGGAGACAGTTACCTTGTCAGTACTGGCGATATCCTGGATCGCGGCCCGCGATCGCGCGAAGCCCTGGATCTGCTGATATCCCTGCAGGCGGAGGCCGGCAAGGCAGGAGGCAAGGTCTTGGTCGTATTGGGCAATCACGAAATGATGAATATTACTGGCGACTGGAGATACGTGTCAGAGCAGGAAATCGCCGAGTTCGCGGACGAGGAGACCGAGGCGCAACGTCAGGCAGCGTTTGCCAATTTCCGGCGCCAGCCCGGACAGGAAGAACTGTCCGGCGAGCAGGCAAAGACGGAATTCGAAAAGCAATACTTGCCCGGGTATTTTGCGCGGCTTGAGGCTTTCTCGCCACAAGGCAGGTACGGCAGCTGGCTCCTTGAGCAATCTATCGTGGTCGTGGTCAACGATACGCTTTTCGTTCACGGCGGGCTGGCCCCGGTAATCGGCGAAATGCCGCTGGCGGAACTGAACCGAAACCTGTTGGCTGAAATAAGGCTATACGCAGATGCATGGCATGCATTAAACAAGGCCGGTTTTGTTTCCACGCTTCAGGAAATCGTGGATGTAATCGCTATCGCGCAAACCCTGGCAGCCGATGGGGATATTGCCGAGGAGTATCGCATCGCCGCCAGTAATCTCATGGCTGCCAATGAAGGCGCGGCCTTCAACGTCGACGGCCCATTATGGTATCGCGGTAGCGCGCTTTGCTACCTGCTCAGCGAGAGCAGCAACACCACGCGAGTCCTGGAAACACAAAAGGTGCAGCGTGCGGTACTCGGACACACAACGACGGCGAGCCGAAAAGTTGAAAGCCGTGATGACGGCAGGATCATCCTGCTGGATACCGGCATGTTGACTTCGTACTACGGTGGCAGCGCTGCCGCACTGACTATTGACGAGAATGGTCTGCAGGTCCGCTACCTCGACCAGGAGGAGCTTGAAACCCCGTCCGTGCAAACGCGAAAAGTGGGCGCCCGGCCCGATGGTATGTCAGACGATGAACTCGCGGAATTCCTGCGCACCGCGAAGATAATCGGCAGCGAGGCCATTCCTGTCGGAGTGACCCAGCCAACCCGGTTGACCCTGGAGAAAGACGGTATTCAACTGGATGCGATTTTCAAGACCGTGTCGACCGAGATCCGCCGCGGTCGAGGGCCCAATAAGAACCGCATGCTGAATACTTCGGATCGCTGGCAATATGAAGTTGCCGCTTACCGGCTCGATCGAATGCTGGGTCTCGACATGGTCCCGGTCGCCGTCGAACGCGAGGTCAATGGCCAGGATGGCGCCCTGATCTTCTGGATGGACGGGTTGATCAGCCTGCTAAAGAAAAATCGGGAGAAAATAAGGGCCGATGGCTGGTGTCCGCTACAACCGCAACACGATCTGATGTATGTCTGGGATACGCTGATTTACAACGACGACCGCACCCAGCAGAATGTCACCTACACTCAGGACGACTGGATGCTCAAACTGATCGATCAGTCCCGCAGTTTCCGAACCTATCGTGACAAACCACCGTATGTACGCGAGCGCGAATTGAAGATGACGCAGGAAATGGCCGACCGGCTTGGCGCCTTGAATTCCGAGCAATTGAGCGCCGAACTCGGTGCGTATATCAATCGCGACCAGATTCGGGCCTTGCTCAGGCGCCGCGATAGCCTGATCAACAACTGGGCAGAAATTCAGTCGCCCTGATCATCGCTGTACCGGAAAAAAAAATCGGTTATTATCGACTCATCAGTTACTGGTGGTGCCACCGCAGTACACAGATTGCGGGACGCCTACACCTGCAATTGCCGGGGAGCTAGCCAATGAAATTTTCCAAAATTCTTTCTTTCTTTTGTGCTGGCCTGCTGTGGGCGGGTGCAACATTGGCCGAAGAGAAGGCCGGACAGTGGTATCTGACACCTGGAGCCGTCGGCGTCTGGGTTGCCGATGGCCTGCCGCGGGACGACGAGGGCGGTTTTTCAATTAGCTTTGGCCGCGCGCTGACTGACAAGATCAATCTCGAGGTGATGTACAGCCGCGTCGATCATTCCGGCAGCGGGGGAGCAGCGGATCAGGATATCAATGAGTACCAGCTGAACTTCATGCGAGTCTGGTTCCGCGATGCCAGCTGGTCGCCGTATTTTCTGCTCGGCCTCGGCGCGATGGATATCGACAGTTCGGATTCAACTCTAAGTGATAATCAAAAATCGGGCTCGATCGGCATGGGTTTGCTGATCGACCTGGGAAGCGGTGGCAACGTCTCGTTGCGCTCCGAGCTCAGACTGAGAAAGTTTTTCGCTGAGAGCGGATCAACTAATGACGTGGTTGCAACCATCGGCCTGCAGATTCCGTTTGGCTCTCCGCACGCAGAACCGCCGCCGCCCGCGCCCCGCGATTCAGATGGCGATGGCGTGGTCGATGGAGCGGACCGATGTCCTGGCACGCCACGCGGCAGAGTCGTAAAACCGAATGGTTGCGAAAATGACGCCGATGGCGATGGAGTCGTGGATGGCGCCGATAGGTGCCCCAATACGCCAGCCGGTGCGCCGGTTGACGCGCGCGGATGTCCGTTGGACAGCGATGGCGATGGTGTCGCCGACTACATGGACAATTGCCCCGGGACACCAGCGGGCACCCGAGTCGATAATCGAGGTTGTGAATTGGCGGACGAAATTCACTTGCGCGGCGTCAATTTCGAGACCAACTCGGCGGCGTTAACCGCCGATTCGTCGACCCGTCTCGACGATGCCGTGGCTACGCTGATCAAAAACAGTGATCTGCGAGTCGAAGTTGCCGGTTATACAGACAGCTCTGGTTCAGCCGCGTATAACGAAAACCTCTCACGACGCCGGGCACAGTCTGTGATGAATTACCTGGTCAGCCATGGGGTCGACGCCGGCATGCTGAGCGCCAGGGGTTATGGCGAAAGCAATCCGATCGCCAGTAATGCAACGGTTGCGGGGCGCGCGGAAAACCGCAGGGTTACCTTGCGCATACTGGGTGAATAGAAGATCTGCAGCAAACCCCGGTGGCGTCTTGTCACCGGGGTTTTTTGCGTCTGCCAGTGGCAATCAGACCCGAGCCTGCCGGGCTGATTTTTTGCCTGCCTGACCCCCATACCTGGAGAAGACCATGGTTTTTCGTTCGCTGATCGGTCTCCTGATTTTTGTTGCGACCACCGGCGTCGGCTACTCCGCTGCCACGCCAACGCCTTATGCGTTCGTCAATGTCAATGTACTGCCAATGGACCGCGAGATCGTCCTGCGATCGCAGACAGTGATCATTGAGGAAGGAATCATCAGCAAGATAGGTCCGAGCGATGAGATCCAGCTACCCCCGAACATCCAGGAAATCCGCGGCGACGGTCTGTACCTGATGCCGGGGCTGGCCGAAATGCACGCGCATGTTCCCGGGCTGGCAAATGCGGATAACCTGGACCGAATTCTGTTCCTCTATGTCGCCCACGGAATAACCGTCATCAGGGGAATGTTGGGTGCGCCGGACCACCTTGACCTCAGGGAGCAGCTTGCCCTGGGCCACAGGTTGGGCCCGCGGCTTTACACGTCAGGGCCTTCTTTGAACGGTCGCAGCGTAAACGGTCCCATGGACGCGGCAAACAAGGTCAGACTTCAGCACGAGGCAGGTTACGATTTCGTCAAGCTTCACCCCGGTCTGAGTATGCGTGAATTCCAGGCGATCGATCGCGTAGCCGATAATCTTGGCATCCCGTATGCCGGCCATGTGGGGCTGCAAATCGGGGTAGCCGAGGCATTGCGGCTTGGCCAGGCCAGTATCGATCACCTGGACGGATATCTGCAGGCAATGGTTCCCGATGACACAAGCTACCCGGACGCGGCCAATGGAATGTTTGGTTTCGGGCTGGCGGGGCTGATCGACGAAAGCCGGCTCGAGCCGCTGGCAATAGCCACCGCCAAGGCTGGTGTCTGGATCGTTCCCACGCAGACGCTGCTGGAGCACTGGGTACTGCCGCCGACCGCCGAGGAAATGTCGCAGCGGCCGGAAATGGTCTATTTCCCTGCGGCCACGATCGCCCGCTGGTCGAACAGCAAGAATGCGATACTCAATGATCCCGCGTACGACCTCGCCGCCGCTAAGGAGTTTATCGCGATTCGCCGCATGCTCATAAAAGTACTGCACGATCAGGGCGCTGGTCTATTGCTGGGTGCCGATACGCCCCAGGTTTTTAACGTACCCGGTTTCGCCATTCACCAGGAACTGGAACTGCTGGTTGCCGCAGGTTTGACGCCTTACCAGGCTTTGCGGACCGGGACCGTCAATCCCGCGCGTTATTTTGGCGCTGAGAACCGGTTCGGCACTATCCAGGAGGGTCTGTCGGCGGAATTGATCCTGCTCGATGGCAATCCATTTGTTGATATCAGGAATACCCGAAACATCAAGGGTGTCATGCTCAAGGGCCAGTGGCTGGATCAGGGGCAGATCAGCCAGGGACTGGCCTTTTGGGCCATACGCTAGAACGAGGCAGCCAGTGAAAGTCGCGGTCATCACATCGTCAAGAGCTGATTTTGGTCACCTGCACTGGCCGTTAAAACACCTGCTGGCGCATCCAAAAATCGAAACCAGGCTGATCGTAATGGGCGCACATTTGTCGCCAGAGTTTGGTTCGACCATCGACGAAATTCAACGCCAGGGATTTGTCGTGGATGAATCGATCGAATGCCTGCTCAGTTCCGATAGCGATGTCGGCATGAGTAAATCCATTGGACTGGCGACACTGGCTCTTAGTGATTGCCTGTCTCGCGACCGGCCGGACCTGATGCTGGTTATCGCGGATCGCTACGAAATGCTGGCGCCGGCCAGCGTCGCACTGGCGCTACGAATTCCCGTCGCCCATATTGAAGGCGGTGAAATAAGTGAAGGTGCAATAGACGATGCGGTCCGCAACGCCCTGACCAAGCTCAGTCATGTCCATTTCACGCCAACCGCAATGGCGAAACAAAGAGTGCTGGCGCTTGGGGAAGAGCCCTGGCGGGTACACCAGGTCGGTGCGCCCTCGCTTGATCACCTCCGTGAAGCCAGGATTCCCGATCTGCCGGAGTTGAGAGAAAGACTGGCGATCGAGCTGGATCAGCCGTACTGCATGGTTTCGGTACACCCGGTCACGCTCGCACCAGAACCGGAAGCCGATGCCTCCGCCTTGCTGGCCGCGCTGGAAGAATTCACGCTCCCCATGATTATCTGTTTCCCCAACGCGGATGCCGGAAGCCGCAAACTGATCGAAAGATCCCGGGAATTCTGTCTGCACAATGACCGTGCCAGCCTGTTTGTCAACCTGGCCCACATCGATTACTGGGGGCTGCTAAAGAACAGTCTTTTTCTGGTCGGCAACTCCTCCAGCGGCATCATGGAAACGCCCGCATTGAAATTGCCAACCGTCAACATCGGAATGCGTCAGCAAGGACGTGAGCGGGCGGACAATATTGTCGATTGCCCGGCGCAAGTAGAATCGATTCTTGAGGCTATTGACTTAGCCTGCAGCGAAACTTTTCGAGCGTCTCTCAAAAACATGCATAACCCGTATGGAGATGGCACCGCTGGACTACAGATCGCCGAGTTGATCGCGGGTTTGCCAGGCAAGCAACAACTGTTGATAAAGAAAAGCCTGCCCGCGGGCGAGGAACAGGAACTGAGCAGCCAGGGCGGCCCCGGCCTTGGCTAAAATTCCCCTGGCACAGCCTGATATTTCAGAGGAGGAGATTGCCGGCGTCGCCAGAGTGCTGCGCAGCGGCCGGCTGAGCCTCGGACCGAGGCTGGATGAATTCGAAAGTGCGCTCGCCAGACGTTGCGCCTGCCCGGGTGCGGTAGCGGTAAGCTCGGGAACCGCTGCGCTGGATCTTTGTCTGCAGGCGTTGAATATAGGACCGGGAGACGAGGTCATCACGCCCTCTTTTACCTTCGTCGCGACCGTCAATGCGATAGCCCGCCGCGGTGCGACGCCGGTTTTTGTCGATATCTGCCGCGATACCATGAACATGGACTACGCAGACCTGGCGCGCTGTGTCAGCGACAAAACCAGGGCAGTCATCGTTGTTCATTTGTTTGGCAGACCGGTCGATATGAATCCGATTCTGGAGTTTTGTCACTCCCGCCATCTGAAGGTGATCGAAGATGCCTGCGAGGCGCTGGGCGCTACCAGCAATGGCGGCCCGGTCGGGAGCCTCGGTCATTGTGGTGTCTTCGGGTTTTATCCCAACAAACTCATTACGACCGGTGAAGGTGGCGCCATTGTCAGCCAGGATCCGGAGCTGTTAGCTCTTTGCCGCGCCCTCAGGAACCACGGCAGAAAAGCGAATGGCTTCCTGTCCGACCGGCTAGGTCACAATTACCGGTTGTCCGAACCGGCCTGCGCGCTCGGCGTGGGTCAGCTGGCCCGGCTGGATGAGTTTCTCGAGCGACGAAGCGAGGCAGCGACCCGTTACCGTCAACTGCTGGCGGAAGTCCCCGGCATCAGCATGCCGCCACCGAACTGCGCCCATGGCCGAATCGCCTGGTTTGTCTTTATCCTGGTACTTGACGCTGCGCGGCCCCGGCGCGACCAGCTGATAGCCAGGATGGGCCGCAAAGGTATAGAACTGGGAAATTATTTTCCGGCCGTTCACCAGATGGATTTTTATCGTCAGCGTTACCCGGTCGAAGCGCGGACACTGCCGGTAACAAAATACATCAGCGGGCGGACGGTTGCGCTGCCTTTTTTTTCCGCTATAACCGCGGACCAGCAAGAAACGGTGGCTGAAGAACTGGCCAGAGTCCTCGGTGGAAAAAACGGGCCAGAGTAGGATTTAATATCCTACAATTCGCTTTCCAGGACGCAGAGACAAATACCCACGACATGAGCAAGCAGGCCGGCAAAGACACATCGCATTGGGATGACTACTGGCGCCACGGCGCTTTGACCTCTTGCGCCGATGCCTTCGAGGGCAATTATCAAGGCGAGATTCGCCGCGTCTGGGAGGAATTTTTCCGATCGGCGGAATATGACACCACGATACTGGATATCGGGACCGGTAACGGCGCCATCGCACTGATCGCAAGCCAGGTTGCCGCCGAACTGAAGCGCGATTTTTCCATCCACGCGATTGACCAGGCCGAAATCGACCCGCTGGCGATGCTCAAGCCTGATACCGCTGGCCTGGCCACAATCCATTTTCATTCAAAAACAGCCGCCGAGAATTGCGGTCTGCCTGACCACAGTGTCGATATGGTCAGCGGCCAGTATGCGCTGGAATACACGCCTTTAGAGGAGACCGTCACAGAACTCGCCAGGGTCTGCGCTCCGGGCGCCCGCTTGCTGTTTGTTATGCATCACGCTGACTCGATAGTCCTGGAAACCGCGGCCGAAGAGCTGAGGCTGGGCGGTCTGCTCGAAAACAGTGGCTTTTTCGATCACGCGGCTGATTTGTTGCAGCAAATGGACAAAGTTCCCGCCAACAAGGCGCATCGGCTGGCCGCTGACCCAAAGGCCGAGGAAAGCCGTAATCTGTTGAACCAGGCGGCAGACGAGTTAAAGTCGCTTGCATCGCAAACGGCCAACCCGCAAATTCTGCAAACCGCGATGAACTCGGTCAGCGACTGCTTCCAGCGGCAGAAGGTTTTGGGTAGCCAGGTACTTCAGTTACTGGCCCAATACCGGCAGCAGCTGGAGGCCAACCTTGCTCGCCTGAACGATCTGCAAAAGGCCTCGGTTAGCGACGACAACGCCAGGGAAATAGTCGCATTGTTCCATGCGCGAGGATTCGCAGCGAAACCGATGGAAGATATTTTCCACGAGCATAATCTTCTGGCGGGGAGGTTGCTCAGCGCAGAGCTCCCCACGAGACCCTGATCAGGGCCACCGGGAAAGGCGCCAAATGTTGCTTTGTTGCAACAGAAACTGAATCTCCTACAGATTTCTGGCGCCTGTTGCTTATCTGCAACAACCCCGCCTGATCCGTAAAAGCAGGTATTTTCAAGTCAAAATAATTCCCGCTCGAACCTCTTTAATCATTGATTTAAAAGGTTTTTATGAGATTTATGAGCGATTGTTCAGCTCCTGAATCGAATTGCGGCGAGCAATCGTAGGAGCGCCCTGGTTGCGCAATTTTGATGAAGCCTCACGCTCTGTAATTTTTTTACAACAAATAGTATTTTTCTGGTTTTGTTGTGCTAGTATCGCCGCAACTCCGGAATCCACTGTTTTCAGAAGTCGGTGTTTTCTGAGTTGGCTTAGGGGTAACTACGGAATTTTCTGTTGTTATCAATATTATTAACCTCTCCCTGAGGAGGACTTTATGAAAGAGCGAAATCCCATCCAGGACGCAGTGCGATACGCATTGACGGCCGGTGTGGCAGCATCGTTTGCGAGTATACCGTCTATGGCGTTTGCCCAAGACGGTGACGAGGACGTTGCTGAGCAAGGACTTATCGAAGTCACTGGATCCCGTATTAAGCGGGTAGACGTCGAAGGTCCGTCACCGGTTGCCATTATTACGCGTGCCGACATTGAAAATTCTGGCGATATCTCCGTAGCCGATGTGCTACGTACATCTTCTTATAACCAGTTCGGTTCATTCCGTCAGAGCTCCGGTAGTTCTGCCCAGTCGCAGGCGACAATCAGCCTTCGCGGCCTGGGTGCAACCCGTACTCTGATTTTGTTGGATGGACGTCGCATGGCCGGTTCGCCGAGCTTCGGCGCCGGTTCCGCGGGGAACCTGAACGTCATTCCGATCGCTGCGGTAGAACGCATCGAAATCCTGCGTGACGGTGCCTCCGCTATTTACGGTTCGGACGCCATCGGTGGCGTGGTCAACGTTATCCTGCGTAAGGATTACGAAGGCCTGCAGATCTCTGCCGAGATCGGCCGTCCATCACAAAGCGGTGGTGACGAGAATGCCTACAGCATCGTTGGCGGCATTACCTCGGGTAAAGGCAATATCACCTTCTCGCTGGATCACGCTGATTCCGAAATCATCTTCAACGGTGATCGGACATTCTCCGAGGTCGGTCTGAGCTCGTTCGGTTTCCCGGGCAGCTTCGCGATAACCGATCCAGGTGGCGCGGGTTCTATCGGTACTTTTCCGGATGCGCGTTGTCCGAATTCGATTAACACGGATCCGACCTTCGCAAACTCGCAGATCAACACCGGTAATGGACTGTGTAACTACAACTACGCAGCGACTTCAGCCAATGAAGCCAGCCTGACCCGCGACACGATGTTTGTGAATGCTAACTACCAGGTCAACGAAGACCTCAACTTCTTCGCCCGCGGTACGTTCTCACGGACCGAGTCGTTTGGTCGTTATGCGCCTGCCCCGCAGGTCGGTGGTTCGCCGTTCCTGCCCACGATGAGTGCAGCGAACCCGAACAACCCGACCGCGCCAGGTGCGTATCCGCTCGCCGGCGTCGCGTCGAACTACCCGCTGCCGTTCCCAGGCGCCACCGATATGTCGCAGTTTGACACGACTGGCGATGGCGTACCGGATGTCACGGGTCCGTTTGACCTGAGTATTTTCTATCGGAACGTCCCGGGTGGTTTCCGTGACAGCTTCGTCACCACGGTGCTGTACGACTACCTGATCGGCTTCGAAGGCAGCTCGGACATGTTCGGCGGTCTCGACTGGGATGCTGGCTTCCAGTACTCCAGACAGACCAACGACGACACGTCCCAGGGCCTTGTCTTCCGCAGCGGTCTGCAGTCGGCTATCGATGACGGGTCGTTCGACATCTTCAATGTCCAGGGCAACGGCACCGATGCATCCATCGCTGCCAGCTTTGGTCACACCGGATTCCATAACGAGGTCCACCGGATCGCCTCCGGTGACTTTACCGCCACCTGGGATGCCTTCCAGATGTCGGCCGGCCCGGTGCCGGTCGCTCTCGGCGTGGAGTATCGTGACGAGCGCTTCAGCCAGGATTACGACGCCCAGCAGAATGCCGGTAACGTCGATGGCTCCGCTGGTGGCGCCGATGTCCAGGGTTCGC
>JAPUHG010000004.1 GCA_027297845.1 Gammaproteobacteria bacterium
GACAGTTACCTGGTCAGCCTTGGCGATATTCTGGATCGCGGACCACGATCACGCGAGGCGCTGGATTTGCTGATCTCATTGCAGGCGGAGGCCGGCGAAGCCGGCGGCAAGGTCTTGCTGGCGCTGGGCAACCACGAAGTCATGAACATGACCGGTAACTGGCGATACGTGTCTGCGCAGGAAATTGCCGAGTTCGCCGATGACGAGACCCTGCAACAACGCCAGGCCGGGTATGCCAGTTTCCGGCGCCAGCCAGGCCAGGCATCCCTGCCGGACGACCAGGCGAAGGCAGAATTCGATAAACAATATCCGGCCGGATATTTCGCCCGGCTCGAGGCTTTTTCGCCGCATGGCAGATATGGAAGCTGGCTGCTCGGGCAATCCGTCGTGCTGATTGTCAATGACACACTCTTCGTTCATGGCGGGCTCTCCCCGGTACTTGGCGAAATGCCGCTGGCGGAACTGAACGCGACCATGATGGCGGAGATTCGACTCTATGCGGAAGCATGGTATGCACTGAACAGGACCGGCCATGTTTCGTCAAAACAGGACGCGGAGGCTGTGGTCGCCATTGCGACAGCCCTGGCAGCCGACGAAAATATTGCCGAGGAAACCCGTCTGGCCGCGAGCAATTTGCTGGCTGCCAATGCAGGCCTGGCGTTCAATCCCGATGGCCCGCTCTGGTATCGCGGCAGCGCGCTGTGCTATCCGCTCAGCGAAAGCAGCATCACCAGGCGGGCGTTGCATACCCAGCAGGTGCAACGCGCAGTACTCGGGCACACACCGACCAGGAGCCTGAAAGTCGAAAACCGCGATGACGGCAGAATCATCCTGCTGGACACCGGCATGCTGAATTCTTTCTACGGTGGCCACGCCGCCGCGTTAATTATCGATGAGCATGGTCTGCAGGTCAGCTACCTCGATCAGGAGGGCCTGGAACCACCGCTTGTGCCGACGCGTAAAGTGGGTGCGCGGCCCAACAATATGTCGGATGATGAGCTGGCGGAATTCCTGCGTACCGCGAGCGTGATCGGCAGCGAGGCGATCCCCGTTGGCGTCACCCAACCGACCCGGCTGACCCTGGAAAAGGACGGCATTCAACTGGATGCGGCATTCAAGACCGAGTCGACCGAAATCCGCCGCGGCCGCGGACCGAATAAAAACCGCATGCTGAACGTCTCAGACCGCTGGCAGTATGAAATCGCCGCTTACCGGCTGGATCGCATGCTGGGTCTCGATATGGTCCCGGTCGCCATCGAGCGCAACATCAACGGCAAGGATGGCGCGCTGATTTTCTGGGTGGACGGGTTGATCAACCTGCTGACAAAAAACCGCGAAAAGATCAGCGCCGATGGCTGGTGTCCGCTGCAACCGCAACACAACCTGATGTATGTTTGGGACACGCTGATCTATAACGACGATCGCACCCAGCAAAACGTCATGTACACGCAAAGCGACTGGATGCTCAAACTGATAGACCAGTCGCGCAGTTTCCGAACCTACCGCAACAAAACGCCGTATGTGCGCGAGCTGAAGATGACCCGGGAAATGGCCGACCGGCTTGCCGCCCTGGATTCCGGTCAGTTGAGCGCCGAACTGGGCGCGTATATCAACCGCGACCAGATTCGCGCCTTGCTAAGACGCCGTGACAGTCTGATCAATGGCTGGGCCGAAATTCAGTCGCCCTGATCTGCGCTGTACCGACGAGCAAGTTCGGTTATTATCACGCCATCAATGGCTGGTGGCGCCACCGCAGCACGCAGATTGAGGGGCGCCATCACCTGCCACAAGCCGGGGAGCTACCCAATGAAACTATCTAGGATTCTTCCGTTTTTGTGCAAGACTATGTTGCGTATTCACAGGAGAACTATCCGGACTTATGCGTTCAAGATGCCAAACCGAGGCCCGCGGGAAGTACGTGGATCGAGTTCCATCCAAAAGGAAAGCCGAAGAAAGTTCAAGTAATGCACCAAGTCACAGCTGGTTTTGTCAAGATCCTTTTTAGTGGCATGGCGGATCAACTAGAGATCCTCAGAGAAAAGTACAAGGATCAACCTATCGCGGATCTAGAGGTCCAGGGGACCGGCAAATCTGTTGCCCTAGCGGTGCCTGTGCCCGAAATCGACCCGATAAAGGAAGTATTCTCGGATTCTCGCGATCAAGTGTCTGAGGCCATGAGTAAGTTGACCGAACTAGTTTCGTTGGCTAAATCCCGCGGTTATATTTGACTGTAAACTGGGCCGATGACGTCCGCTTCGGGCCGCAAGCAGCCAGCCAGGTGATAACATATCGACAGGCTGCTGCTGACTCAAGGCGGACCTTCGGTTTTTGCTCGATCTAAGTATTTTATGCTGCAATTTCTTAAGATGACTAATAGTTATGTGCCTTGGACACGAATCATCGCGGAGTAGAAACTATGGCAGGTTATCGAGACGCTGCTGTTCTCGCGGTTGAGTTGATCTCTAGTGGCAATTGTGTCGAACCAGCCGCCGCGTGGGGTCAGGCTACCAGCAAGGTATTTCCGTCGAGCGCAAGCCTTCGTGACAAAGGTTGTCCCAAGGGTGCCTTTTTGGGATTGTGTAATGAGGGTCTAGTCGTCGGTGTCGAGTCGCGTAACGACGCGAAGTCCTCGAAAAACGGTGAGTATGCTATTGACGCTGTTAAGGTGCTTCGGAAAAACAAGTTTCTCGCATCCCAACCAGATTTGCTTTGGAAGAAAGTAGCCGGCAACGCGAAAACGCAGAATCATCAAATGGATGTTGTTATTGCCCTTTGGGAAGCTG
>JAPUHG010000040.1 GCA_027297845.1 Gammaproteobacteria bacterium
TTCAATGTGCTCTGGAGACAGGCTATTGGCCAGACGATCGTTATATCGATTGTCGCCTATAAATGTCGCGTAAAGTGGATTCAGCACCAGGAGCTCTTCGAAATAAGCCTCGACCAGTTCATCGAGCGCTGCAGATTGGTCTGCCGAGCTCCCCTTACCGGCTGCTGGCGCCGCCGCTGTAACACTGTCTTGTTCCTGCGCACAGCCAAAAATCGCCAGTACGGCGACCAGTATTATTTTCTTCACTTGATTTTCCCCTCGGTTCTTGAATCTATTTGATTCTGATGCCCTGTGACCCACATTGGTTGCCCGGGTTCCCGGTCAACGCGCAATATTATTATCCAGCTGCGAAATTTTCCAGAAGCGCCAGTTGAGCAAGACAGCGCATACGGACAAACCCACGATCAGCCCGATCCAGATCCCCTGCAAGCCAAAGTCCAGGGTCACCCCCAGGTACCAGGCCAGCGGAAATCCGACCACCCAATATGCGAAAACATTCATGATGCCGGGAATCCGCGTATCCCTGAATCCGCGCAGTGCGCCGGCCGCGCCTACCTGCAGGCCATCGGAAACCTGGAACACAGCGGCCAGGAATAGCAGACCGACGGCAATCTGCCCGACCTCCACATCGGTCGTATACAGGCCAATTATCTGCTCGCGAAAAGTCAGCATGACGATTGCGGATATCACCATGATGGTTCCACAAAGACCGATGCCGACAAAACCGATAAACCGCGCCGCCGAACGGTCGCCTCTGCCATTCGCGTGTCCTGCATGGATTGTGGTGGCCGAATGCATGGCCAGTGGGATCATAAACATCGTCGCCGCCACATTGATCGCAATCTGGTGGCTCGCCACCATCACCGCGCCCATGGTGCCGACCAGCAAAGCGGCGCCATGAAACATGCCCGCTTCGGCCAGCACGCTGACCGCAATTGGCCCACCCAGACCCAGAATATCTTTCAACCGCATCCAGTTCGGCCACTCGAAGTGACTGAAAAGTTCAAAGGGCCGGTAATAAGCATGTTTCTTCATATAGAAAAACATGCTCAAAAACATCACCCACATGGTGATTGCACTCGCCCAGCCGCAGCCAATTGCACCCATGGCCGGAAAGCCCAGCTTGCCGTACATCAGCACATAATTCCCGACCACATTGAAGACCAGCCCCAACGCGGCGATATACATGATCGGACGAGTCCAGGCGACGCCCTCACTGGTAAACCTGAATGCCAGGTAAGCCGAAATCGCCGGCGCTCCCCAAACCATGGCCTTGAGATAGCCGACACTCAGCGGAACAACCGCAGCATCAATACCGATAAACAGGAAAAATGACTCGGCCTGCATCACGATCATTACGATGATCACGGCAAGCGCCTGGCTCAGCCATACCCCCTGCCGGAAATAAGCACCAACCTCCCGACTTTTACCCGCACCGAAGCAGACCGCCGTCGTCGGGCTCATCGCCATCAACAAACCGAGACTGAGCAAAAACGCCATAAACCAGACGCTGGAACCGATCGCGACCGCAGCCAGATCGGCCATGCCAAAGCGACCCGCCATGATGGTATCGGCCAGGCTCATCCCGGCAATCGCCAGGTTGTTCGCCACCAGCGGACCGCCATAGCGCAACAGGATGCGCAATTCGGGCAGTAATTTGTGAGTTCCTGATGTCATAAAGGTGACCGACCGTTGGTTCTGGCTGACTGTGCAAGGCCGCAGACTCTAGCACGACCGTGAGCGACTCCTCCGCCGTTTTGCTGCGACGCAATTGTGCGGTATGTTCTGTCGTTTGCGGGGTCTTTCAGGCCGCCACTCAACGCACCGAAGCAGGTATCCAGATTATGAACAGCAACGAAGTTCGCCGCGTCGCCGTTATTGGCGGTTCGCGTATCCCGTTCGCAAGGGCCTATACCAATTACCGCGACCAAACCACACAAGAATTGATGACCGCATCGTTAAAGGGCCTCGTCGAAAAATACCGCCTGCAAGGCGAAGCGCTTGGTGACGTATCCCTGGGGGCCGTAATCAAGCATAGCTCGGACTGGAACCTGGCCCGTGAATCAGTACTCGGCAGCGGTCTCGATCCGCATACGCCCGCGTTCGATATCCAGCGAGCCTGCGGCACCAGTCTTGAAGCAGCGATCCTGATTGGCCTGAAGATTGCCAGTGGATTGATCGATTCGGGTATTGGCGCCGGCGTCGACAGCATCAGTGACTCGCCCATCGTGTATCCACGCAGCTATCAGAAACTGTTGGTGGCGAGCATGACCGGTCGCAGCATCGGCCAAAAACTAAAACCCTGGCTGGGTTTGCGGCCACGTCATTTCAAACCTGTCGCCCCGGGCGTTACCGAACCGCGCACCGGCTTGTCGATGGGCGAAAGTTGCGAACTGATGGCAAAGGAATGGCAAATCAGCCGCGAAGAACAGGACCAGCTGGCAATGGAGAGCCATTTGAAAGCCGCGGCGGCCCAGGCAGACGGTTGGTACGAAGATCAACTGACCGAGCACTGTGGTCTCAAGGCTGACAACAACGTACGCGCCAATTCCAGCATGGAGTCGCTGGCGAAACTGAGACCCGTATTCGATCGCAGCGAGACCGGCACCATGACCGCCGGCAACAGCACGCCGCTGACCGATGGCTCATCTGCTGTTTTGCTGGCTTCCGAGGACTGGGCCCGCGAACGCGGTCTGCCGGTGCAGGCCTATCTGACCTATGGCAAGGTAGCAGCCGTCGATTTCGTCGGTGGCGAGGGGCTGTTGATGGCGCCGACCCGGGCAGTGTCGGAGATGCTGTTACAAGCCGGGCTCGCGTTACAGGATTTCGATTTCTACGAGATACACGAAGCATTCGCCGCCCAGGTGCTGTGCACCCTCAAGGCCTGGGAGTCAGAGGAATTCTGTCGGGAGACGTTGGGCCGGGATTCAGCGATGGGCAGCATCGACCGGGATAAAATGAACGTCAAGGGTGGCAGCGTGGCCGTGGGTCACCCGTTTGGCGCCACCGGCGGCCGGGTGTTGATGACGATGGCCGAGTTGCTGACTGAAAAAGGGACCGGCCGCGGATTGATCTCCGTTTGTACCGGTGGCGGCATGGGCGTTACCGCCATTGTAGAGCGCTAGCAGGCTGTTTTGCCTAGGGCTGGCGCTCCGCTCAAGAAGTGACCATATAGCGGATCGAAAAACGGGTTTTCGATCCGCTTTTTCTGTCGTGCTTGCACCTGTTTGCTCCAGCCGACATTATTAGACGCTACGCAGAGACGTACGCTGCACCGCAATAAAACGCACATAACAAAAAAGGTAACCAGCCGATGGATCAATTCAACCAAGTACTGGCAGCAATCAATGGGATCGTCTGGCACAACTATGTGCTGTTCTTTCTCCTCTTTACCGGCCTGGTTTTTACCATATGGACCAAGTTCGGCCAGTACATCGCACTGACTCATGGTTTCCATGTCCTGCGGGGACGTTACGACGATCCGGACGATCCGGGCGCCATCAACCACTTTCAGGCCCTGTCGGCCGCATTGTCTGCGACGGTAGGCCTGGGCAACATCGGTGGGGTCGCGCTGGCCATCGCGCTCGGTGGGCCAGGTGCA
>JAPUHG010000041.1 GCA_027297845.1 Gammaproteobacteria bacterium
TCGTTCTGATGTTCCGCACCGGGATTACCCAGGCCAACGATAATTTTGATTTCTTTTTCCGCCATGAGATAAAGGCAGGCCGAGCAACCGTCGGCCTGCCTCCTGGTTTTATTGCATTATTTCCCGTGGGCCGCTTACTCGGATTCCTTGGGAGAATCGTCTGCAGCCTGCTCGTCAGCCGCGCCTTCCGCAGCCTCCTCGCCCTCTTCACCCTCGACCACTTCAAGCTCTTCGTCTTCAAGCTCTTCTTCTTCAGGCTCGAGAACGATTTCCTTGGCAATATGACACGAAGCAACCGGCTGGTCGTACTCTTCGAGATTCGCGGTCAGGCTCACACCCTCGGGTATGTTGACGTCCGAAAGATTGACGATCTCATCCAGTTCCAGTGTCGCCACATCGACATCAAGATACTCCGGCAGATGACGGGGCAGACAGGTAATCTCGACATCCGAAATAATGTGCGAGATAACACCGCCGCCCGTTTTCACGCCGACGCAGATATCTTCGTTGACAAAATGCAGCGGAATCGTGACCCGGATCTCCTGGTCGGCCAGCACGCGCTGCAGATCGACATGCAATACATGGCTCTTTACCGGGTGCCGCTGGATATCCTTGAGAATCGCATCCTGGGTCGTGTCACCGACTTTTACAGTCAGAATGGACGAGAAAAAAGCCTCGTTTTCCATCTGGTGCAGCAGCACCTGGTGATCCAGTGTGATCGACCGGGACTTCCGGTTACCACCATACAAAATGGCCGGAATTTTGCCGGTACGACGCAGGCGGCGGCTCGCACCTTTGCCCCGATCGTCCCGCATTTCGGCGTTTAGAATAAAGTCACTCATTTTTTACTACTCCTGGTTTAGCGCCGGCACCGCCGGCATCAAAATGTCCCCCTTCCGCGACCAGTCGGGAAACCACAACATATCAATCTACATACAGTGAGCTGACAGACTCCTCGTCACTGGCGATACGCCGAATCGTTTCGGCAAGCAATTCCGCCGTGCTTAGCTGACGAATCTTGTCGCAGCTCTCTGCATCGGCGCTCAACGGGATGGTATCGGTAACCACCAGTTCATCGAGCACCGAATTCTCAATTCTTTCGACCGCTAGCCCGGACAAGACCGGGTGAGTGATATAAGCCACCACTTTCTCAGCGCCGTGTTCTTTTAACGCTACCGCCCCCTTGCTTAGCGTGCCGGCCGTATCAATCAAATCGTCAACGATGACGCAGGTCTTCCCATCGACATCACCGATGATGTTCATCACCTGCGCCTCGTTGGCACGCGGCCGACGTTTGTCGATAATCGCCAGGTCCGAATCATCCAGCCTTTTGGCCAGCGCCCTGGCTCGAACCACACCACCGACGTCAGGTGACACGACAACCATGTTTGCATATTTCTGTCGCCATGCTTCGCCGAGCAAGACCGGCGAGGCATACACATTATCGACCGGGATGTCGAAAAACCCCTGAATCTGATCAGCATGCAAATCCACGGTCAGACACCGGTCTATGTGCGCTACCTGTATCAGGTTCGCGACCAGCTTCGCGGATATCGCCACCCGGCTAGCTCGCGGACGCCGGTCCTGTCGCGCATAGCCAAAATATGGCATGACCGCGGTAATCCGCCTGGCGGAGGCCCGATGACAGGCGTCTGCCATCACCAGCAACTCCATCAGGTTGTTGTTCGCCGGTGGGCAAGTCGACTGAATGATAAAAACATCCTGTCCGCGAATGTTTTCCATCAGCTCAACCATGACTTCGCCATCGCTGAAGGTGCCCACTTGTGCATCACTCAGTCGAGTATGCAAGCAGTGAGCGATATTCTGCGCGAGTTTCGGATTGGCGTTCCCAGTAAACAACACCATATTGGCAGTTGCCACCGACGCTTCCTGTTTCACCATAGCCGTTGTCACCTCACCGGATCAGCCTGTCTCGTACTGGCCCTTGCCCTGTTGGCCTTTTCAAATCTGGTTGGGGTGGCAGGATTCGAACCTGCGCATGACGGGATCAAAACCCGTTGCCTTACCACTTGGCTACACCCCAGCCGCCATACCCTAAGGTGCCCGGATTACCCGCCACCATATGGTCTCATGCCCCGCGCTCGCTTTTACCTCTGTCAGGTCCCTGGCTTTCCAGCACTTCGTTCACTGGCGATGTATCCAGACCCCGAACCAGCCAGCGACTCCACTTTTCCGGCACCTCAACCCGCACTTCCTCGGCATCCTGCCAGCGCTCAAAAGCCAGGAAAACACAACTGCCGGTACCGGTCAGCCGGGATCTGCCAAATCGGGACAGCCAGGTCAACGCTTCATCGACCTTCGGGTAACGGCTGCGAACCACCGATTCGCAGTCATTTCCGGCACCGTCCTTGAGAAAACTGCGTATTGTGATTGGCGTGGAATTGCGTGTCAATTCAGGGGCCGAAAAGATTGCCTCGGTCGCGATACTGACCCCTGGATTCAGGACCAGAAACCAGCGCCGAGGCCATTTTTCAGGGCTAAGCCGTTCCCCCAACTCTTCGCCCCAGGCCGACTGTCCGTGGACGAAAAGCGGCACATCCGCACCCAGTTCCAGGCCGATACCCGCCAACTCTTCCCGGGAGAGGCCAGCCCGCCAAAGGTGATTCAGCGCCAGCAGCGTGGTAGCCGCGTCAGAGCTCCCGCCACCCATGCCCGCGCCAACCGGTATGTTTTTTTGCAGCGTTATCGCTGCGCCCGAACCAGGCCGGCAATGCTGATAAAGCAACCGTGCCGCCTGCATACACAGATCTTCGTCCGGGGGGATCGATTCCATGCCGCCGCTGAGCGTAAATTGCCCATCGGGCAACTTACTGAATTTGACATAATCAAGTAAATCGATGATCTGAAATGCGGTCTGCAGGCGGTGAAAACCATCTTCGCGACGACCGGTAATCAGTAAGCACAGGTTCAGCTTGGCAGGCGCCGGCCAGACCGCATCCCATCCCTGGGCCAAATTATTGTCAGCCCCCATGTTTCACCAATTCAGGCTAGTGCCAGGCACCGAGGATGGCTCCCATCAGCAGCATGGCTGCCGTCATATAGCCACCATTGATCAGGATGTAGCCAAGCGAACGGCGCTCGAACATGGCGATCACTCCCAAACCCATGACAATCCAGCCGAAACCCGCATGAAAACCCATTGCGATTCCCGTGAGCGCATCCGGATCGTGACCCGCGAGAAAACCGGCAAGATTCAACGCCATCACCAGGGTAAAAACAAAACTGATGCCGTAAACTTTGGCAGGATTAAACCCTTCTGCCAGACCTTCTTCGCTAAACCCGTTCGCCGCCATCCAGGCCTTGCCAAAAAGCACCGGTGAGTACCACAACGCTCCCAGCGCAAACGCGGAAAGCGTCGCCACCACGACCGCAAGCCAGTTGATCGCTTCGAAATGCATGCTATCTCCCCTTTATTTATTCCTTGATCTGCCAGTCATCTACAGCCAGCCTAATGCGCACGTCTGCACTGGTCATTTCCAGCCTGCGTGGCAGAGTACGCCCATTGAAATCGCGATAACTTTTATAGGTGACTCGCCAACCGGACTGGTCCAGGTTCAACGCCTGCCCGTGATCATCCACGCTGACCTGATATTCATCGCCGGGATCCGGCACCCCCAGGACCCAAAAACGCATGCTGTGTACCGGGATGCTCCAGCCGAACTGGTTTTCCAGGTCGACGACCGGATCGCTGGCAAAAAACTCATCCCCTTTGCTGGTCTTGATACTCAATAATTCCCGGTTCCCGGATATTCTGAAGCCGCCGATGCCAAGTGGCCCGCGGAAACGGAAATCCAGGTTTTCGCCTTGTTGCTCCCAGTTCAACGAACCGCTGTAACCATCACCGGCCTTTTTCAGGCTAATGCGGCCACGCAAGGACCAGTCGTCGGCAAGAGTCAGCGTGTCCCGGTGAATCTCCCATGCTGCTTGGTCAGGGACCAGGCTGCCACGCTGCCCCGCACAGGAGGCCAAAAAAACTACTGCGAATAGAATACTGGCAGGCCGAACCCGGTAAATCACTGACCGAATCTATCCATGGTATCGGTCAGGGCATCGCTGTCGGGATTAATCGCCAATGCCTGAAACCAGAGTTTTTGTGCTTCGGTCTGCTCGCCCATTTCCCAGAGTACTTCGCCGAGATGGGCGGCGATCTCCGGGTCGTTGTCCAGGGTATATGCATCGCGCAGGTATTTTAGCGCCCGTTCATATTCACCTTTCCGAAAATGCAGCCAGCCCTTGGAATCGATGATCGCCGCATTTGCTGGCGCCAGCTCGATGGCCTTGTTGATATAGCGGCCGGCCTCGCTCAGCTTGTCGGTATTGGCAGCCAGCGTATAGCCTAGCGCATTCAGCGCCAGCGGGTCGGCACGGCGTTTTCTGACAAATGATCGCAATTGTTTGATGCTCGATTTGAGGTCGCCCGACAATTCATGCATGAATGCCATCGCATATCCTGTTCCTTCGTCTGCCGGTCGCAGTTCAAGGACTTCCCGGTACGTCTCGAGGGCCTCGTCGTACCGCCCCATCTCGCCCAGCAATTCTGCCGAGGCCACCATCATGTCGACTCTGAAACCCGGATTCTGAATGCCAAACAGGGCCAGGTGTTCGAGCGCCGTCTCGGCTTCGCCGAGCTGGTTCATCAATCGAGCCAGCCGAGCCTGAGCGGCGATCGCGCTGAACCCTGAGTTGACTCTCGCATACGCGCGCATCGCGCGCTGGTAATCTTCCATCCGCTCGGCGATCAGTCCCAGGTAGAATAAGGCGTCGAAGGTGTACTCTCCGCTACCGAGCAGTTGCGAAAATCGAGCCGCGGCTTCTTCAAACCTGCCGGCATCCATTTCCAGAAACCCCAGGGCACGCAAAGCGCTGGCCGAACCGTTCTCCTCGTGCAACAGCATCAATTCCAGGCGCGCATCGTCGCTGCGGCCAACGCTCATCAGCATATAGGCATAATCCAGGCGCACCCCGTCGTCCCTGCTTTCCAGCACCAGGTCATCGGCATAAGCCAGGCCCTCTTCAATCTGGCCCGAAGCGATACGCGCGCGCGCAAGTAGCGTGGCAACGGAAAACCACTCGGAATCCTGCTCTACTGCCTTGCTGGCCTCGGCGAGCGCCAACTCAAAACGGCTTGCGTTCATGGCAATGGCAGCCACTGCGTAGTGCGCTTGCGCGAGCTCCGGGTATGGTCGGGCAAGCTCTTCCATTACTGTGCTGGCAAGCCATGGCCCGTCACTGTCCATAAATATGCCGGTCAGCTCAAGAAACAGCTGTTCCCGTTCTTCTTCCTCACTGTCGAGAATGGCGGCAAATTCACGGATGGCTTTTTTCCTGTTTCCCAATTGCAGCTGCAGTTGCGCAATACTGAGCCGCGCCGCCTGGTCATCAGGCTGCAATGCGCGCCAGTAGTTAGCGGCTACCAGTGCCTGTTTGAGAAAACCATACTGATAGGCAACGCGGGTCGCCTGGGAGGCGCGTTCGGGGTCGTCGCTGTATTGCGCAGCCAGAACATATTCGTTTGCTGCTGTGCCGGGAGCTCCGTCCTGCATGGCGAGCTCCGCCAGCAACAGGTGATGGTCCGACTCGGCGGCATCGGTGGCCACGGACGAACCGGAAACGGCAGAGCCCGCCGACCCGGTCGCCGCGCAGGCGAACAACCCGCCGGCACAAAAAACAGCCAGCAGCGGCAGGCAAACAACTGGTCGCGATATGACTTTCATACAACTTCCCTCTATGGTCTCATTTTGACCGCGGGCCGGCCAATCCTTGGCTTGTACTACCCATTGTGCCGGTTTTGGCCCGCGAACGCTTTCGATTGTGGCGGCAAGAAGGCCGCCGGACTCAGTCCGACAGGCTTCTCGGCCGGACATCGTCCAGCTCTTTCATTACAATGCCTCGCATGTCGCTCGCCGTCGTTGGAATCAATCACCGTAGCGCGCCTGTCGCTATTCGCGAACAGGTCGCTTACGAAGCTACAGATTTGCCCGCGGCGCTGCAGGATCTTTGCCGGCATCCGGCGATTAAAGAATCGCTCATCGTATCCACCTGTAACCGAACCGAACTGTATTGCTCTATTGATGAGGGCGCGTTGGATCAGGTCGCAAGCTGGATAATCAAAGACCGGCAAATGGCGGACGATGCCAGCTCCTGTCTGTACAAGCTGGAGCAACATGAGGCGGTTCACCACACCTTCTCGGTGGCGTCCGGGCTCGATTCCGCGATTCTGGGCGAACCGCAGATCCTCGGTCAGCTTAAGGACGCGTTTCAGCATGCGGAGAAGGCGGGCACCATCGGGCCCTTGCTGGGCAGGCTTTTCCGCCGTGCATTTTCGGTCGCCAAGCAAGTGCGGACCGGAACGGATATCGGCTCCAGCCCGGTATCGGTCGCCTATGCCGCGGTATCGTTGGCGCGTCAGATTTTCTCCCGCCTGGACGAGCGTACCGCGTTGCTGATTGGCGCCGGAGAAACGATCGAACTGGCAGCGCGCCACCTGCACAGCAACGATCTGGGCCGTATGGTCATCGCCAACCGCAGAGTCAGCCGGGCACGCGAACTTGCCCAGCGTTTTGACGCCTACGCCATATCGCTGGGCGAGATTCCGGCTCACCTGGCGGAAGCCGATATCATTATCAGCTCCACATCGAGCCCGGTACCGTTGCTGTCTGCCGACGCGGTCGCAGAAGCGATAAAAAAACGCCGCCGTCAGCCGATGTTTATTGTCGATATTGCCGTACCTCGTGATGTCGATCCCGCCGTCGCCGACCTCAAAGATGTTTATCTTTACACCGTGGACGACCTCGGCGAAGTCATCCAGGAAAACCTGCAGAATCGGGAACATGCCGCGCAACAAGCCCGCCAAATCGTCCAGG
>JAPUHG010000042.1 GCA_027297845.1 Gammaproteobacteria bacterium
TTGCGCGCCACTCTGAACGCTTTCCTGTGCGCCACTCTGAACGCTTTCCTGTACGCCACTCTGAACGCTTTCCTGTGCGCCACTCTGAACGCTTTACTGTGCACCACTCTGAACGCTTTCCTGAGCGCTTTCCTGAACGCCTTCCTGCGCACCCGCCGGGGCAGCAAGGAGAATGGCCAACGCCAGGAACATCCATGTTCTTTTATTCATTTTGACGGCAGCCCTTAGCCAAACAACCGGTTAAAATCGTTATAAAAAGCAAGCCCCATGATCATGATGAGCATTGCGATACCCAGCTGCTGCCCCAGCTGCTGGACTTTTTCCGACAGCGGCTTCCCCCGGATACCTTCCGCCGCGACAAAAACCATCTGTCCGCCATCCAGCAACGGAATCGGCAACAGGTTAATAATGCCCAGGCTGATACTGAGTATCGCCAGCAGGCCAAGAAACTCTTCCAGACCGAGGCTGGCCGCAGCACCGGCATAGGCAGCGATGCTAATTGGGCCGGAGATATTGTCCGCTGAAATCCGGCCGCTTACCATGCGCCCGAGTAAACGCAATGTCAGCACCGAGGTATCCCAGGTCCTCTCCAGACCGCGGCCCAGCGCAATGAAAAACGAATAGCGTTCCACCATGCGCATGTCGGCATACAAGTCACCCGGCGGCACACTGACTGATGCGCCTATGCGACCGATTTCACCTTGCTCCGCTTCGACGCGGCCTATGGTCATCGGCAACGTCAAATATTGGTCATCGCGCCTTATCTGTGTGCTGATTGTTTCGCCTGGCCGTGCACGCACAAACTCCACCCAGCTCCGCCAGTCCGCAAATTCCTCACCATCGGCGGATATCACTAGGTCGCCCTTTCTAAGCCCCGCCTGCTCGGCTGCGCCCCCCGCGGTAATCTCATCCAGCAACGGTGGTATTAGCGGGAACCAGCGATTGAAACCAAGTCCGCTGAACAGCTCCGATGGATCGCTCAGCTCGCCGGCGCGCCCGCGCACATCGATAAGCAGGCTGCGCCGATAGCCATCCACATCGATGATGGCAATCGGGACTTCGCCGGTGTCCAGCAAGATTTCGATCAGAGCGAGCGGAACCTGTTCCCAGGATTTGATTTCCTTCTCGCCGATCGAAGTGATCAGATCACCCCTCTCCATGCCCGCTACCGCGGCAGGTGAGTCCGCCACGATATTCCCGACAACCGGTTTCAAACCACTGATGCCGATCACAAAAAGAAACCAGTACGCGACCACCGCAAATAAAAAGTTAAACGCCGGCCCCGCGACCAGCACCGCCAGCCTGCTTGCGACTGGCTTTCGATTGTAGGCCCGATGCAGCTCGTCCGCGGCGACCGGCCCTTCCCTCTCGTCGAGCATCTTCACGTAGCCGCCGAGCGGGATGGCCGAGATCATAAACTCCGTATCGTCACGACCCTTGTGCACCCAGAGGGGTTTGCCAAAGCCTATTGAGAATCTGAGTACCTTGAAACCGAGTTTTCTGGCCACCCAGAAGTGACCGAACTCGTGCACCGCGACCAGCACAGAGATCGCCACAACAAAGGCAACAATAGGAATTAGAATCTGGGTCATACCGCTATACACATCTCATTTACAGCAAAGCCCGCTTTCTCGCGCGCCCACTGGTCCGCCTTCATGACTGTCTCCAGAGATTCGACAGCCCTGGCGCTGTGGCATTCCATCGTTTTGCCTATTACTGCGGCAATTTCCGTATAAGGAAGGCGGCGCTCGAGAAACGCTTGTACCGCTACCTCGTTTGCAGCGTTCAGCACTGCCGGAGCCGTTCCCCCCTTTTCCGCTGCCGCTCTGGCCAGCGCCAAGCACGGAAAGCGGTCCAGATCCGGCTCCTGAAACTCAAGCTTCGCTATTTCCACCAAGTTTAGCGAATCCACGCCCGAATCCATTCGCTCCGGCCATGCCAGGGCATGGGCTATGGGCGTTCGCATATCGGGGTTGCCAAGTTGCGCCAAAACCGAACCATCGCAATATTCGACAAGCGAATGCACTATGCTTTGCGGGTGAATCAGGATTTCAATATCAGCCGGCGACATTCCAAACAAATGACTGGCTTCGATCAGTTCCAGACCCTTGTTCATCATCGTCGCCGAATCGACCGAAATTTTGTCCCCCATATCCCATTTCGGATGAGCGCACGCCTGCTCCGGTGTTACCTTTACAAGCTCGCAAACTGGCGTATTCAAAAACGGACCACCCGATGCTGTCAACCATAATTTGCGAACTCCGTCCCTCGACCGCCGGCCATCAGGATCTGGCAGACACTGGAAAATGGCGTTGTGCTCACTGTCGATCGGAATGAGGGTTGCCCCGTTGTCCGCTACGGCCTCCATCAACAAATGACCGGCAAGAACCAACGCTTCTTTGTTCGCCAACAAGACCCGCTTGCCAGTCTGCGCTGCAGCAAGGGTCGGCAAAAGTCCGGCGGCGCCTACGATCGCGGCCATGACAAAATCAGCCTGTGGCAGCCCGGCCGCTTCGACCAGCGCGTCGGCGCCCGTTAACAGCCTCGTTTTCAAACCCGCCTGTTTGAGCTTTTCCTTGAGTAGATCGGCGGCCTCACTGTTTGCCAGTACCGCGATGTCCGGCGCGAAGCGTATGCACTGCTCCAGCAACCGCTGATGATTGTTTCTGGCGGTCAGTGCGACAACACGAAACGCATCCGGGTTGCGGGCGATCACATCCAGCGTGCTGCAACCCACGCTACCGGTCGACCCAAGGATACTGATGCCTTTCATCAGATCACCCCCTGCCAGACTAGACCAAGCACAAAAATTGGCGCCGCTGAACAAATACTGTCGATCCGATCGAGTAAGCCACCGTGACCGGGAAAGACGGTCCCGCTGTCTTTTAACCCGCCATGCCTTTTGAAAATACTGACCGTCAAATCGCCAACGACGGAAATCGCCGACGCCGCGAGACACAAAGAAACGAAGCCAAGCTTGTCATGCTGAAAATACTCAGCGCCGGCAAACGCGACAATCGTGGTAAATACAATTCCACCAATCAGACCTTCCCATGTTTTTCCGGGGCTAACCCTGGGAATCAATTTGATTCGACCGAACAGTTTACCGACAGTAAACGCGCCGACGTCGGTCGCCCAAACCAGCAAAAGGATAAAAATAACCCAATCCAGCCCATTCTCGGTGGCCAGCAGGCGACTCAGCGAGAGCCAGGCGGGCGCAAGTATCAACATCCCCGACAGCGCGGCAACCCAGACCGGGATAGCGGTGGGATAACGCATGACCCAGATCAATGCCACTAGCCACCAGGCCAGGGCAATTAGCAGGATCAGTTGCAACGCCCCGGGTTCGAAGCTGAAAAACCAAAGACCG
>JAPUHG010000043.1 GCA_027297845.1 Gammaproteobacteria bacterium
ATATGGCGGCAACAGACCGCCTGATAAGGGAAAAACTCAGTACCGATGTCGTACTGATCGACCAGGTCGCTAATTACATCATCAACAGCGGCGGTAAGCGCTTGCGGCCGCTGGTTGTGGTCACTGCCGGGCGTGCCTGCGGCTGCTCGCCCGAGCACCAGGTCGCGGCGGCGGCGATCATCGAGTTTATCCACACGGCCACGCTGCTCCACGACGACGTCGTCGACAAATCCGCGAAACGGCGCGGCCACGACACCGCCAACGAAGTCTGGGGCAACCAGTCCAGCGTGCTGGACGGTGATTTCCTGTACTAGAGGTCATTCCAGATGATGGTCGAAATCGGTGAGCCCGAAGTCATGCGGGTCCTGGCCGATGCGACCAACACCATTGCCGAGGGCGAGGTCCTGCAATTGATCAATTGCGGCAACCCGGAAACCACGGAAGACCAATATCTCGACGTGATTTTTCGCAAGACGGCGAAACTGTTCGAAGCCGGCACCCAGATTGCTGCAATCCTCGCCGGTCGCGATGAAACAGAGCAGCTGGCCATGGCGGACTACGGCAGGCATCTGGGTACCGCGTTTCAGCTGGTCGATGACGTGCTCGATTACAGCGCCAGCACAGAAGCCCTGGGCAAGGAGGTCGGCGACGACCTGGCCGAGGGCAAACCCACTCTTCCATTGATTCACGCGATGCGAAATGGCAGCACGGAGCAATCGGACCTGATCAAGCTGGCCATAACCCAGGGGGGGCTGGATAAGCTCGATGAGGTACTGGCAGCGATCGAATCCACAGGCGCCCTGGCCTACACGTCGAAGCTGGCCGTGAAATCGGCCGAAACGGCGAAAAAAGCGCTGGCCGCCATTCCTGAAGGACCTTACCGGGATGCCTTGGCGGGACTCGCCGATTTTTCGGTGGCAAGGGCTTTTTAGGGGCTCACCAAGACCGTTTATTCAGGTCGTTTCACCGCGGTGCCGGTTCAGCAACGCAATGAAGGCAGGATCATCGCGAATGCCGTCAAATGCAGGGTCCTTTTCGACATAGGGAACAGAAATCACCGTGGGCGGCGGAATCAGCGAGTCCAGCATTTCAATGGAGCGCTTTTTTTCACCCGCGATAGCCAGGCCACGCGCCAGTTCGTATCGAATCTGCATATCCGTAATCGCATCATCTGGTTTGAGTCGCAGGGTCTTCGCCACCGATGCGACACAGCCTTCGGCATCCCCCAAAATCGCCAGCATATTCGCTTCCGGCGTATAAAGCCTGTAGTCGTCGGGTGCGCTTTGCTTCATCTGCTCAAGCCGCTTCAGTGCCAGTCCGGCCTTTTCGCGTGCTTCGCTTGTGTGACCCGCAAAATGAAGAATTTCCGCCATGATGGCTTCTTTTAAAGCCAATAGCTGCCTTGCCAACTCCATTTCGGCGGGCCAGTTCTTTGCAAGTTCCAGCGCCTCATCAAAACGCCTCGCCATCATCAGCGTGTTCAGATAGACAAGGCGGAGATCAACCTCCACCGAATGCTGTGCCCCAATCAAGAGAGCAACGGCCTTTTCAGTATCGCCATCCCTACGAAGATAAATATCGACCAAATAAACCTTTCCCCAGGGGGAATCGGGATCGAGCCGGCGTCCTTTTTCTATCGCCTCGTAGGCCTCTTCAAAACGATTGAGATAAGCGTAGGTCTGCCCAAGCTCAAGCCAGTTAAAGTATGCGCGTGGATCCAGGTTCGTGGATTGCCGCATGGATTCAATCGCCTGTTCAAATTGGCCCGATCGTCGCAATGCCCAGCCGCGCCACATGTACGCTTCGGCGTTACCCGGCATCAGCTCGATCGCCTTGTCCATGTAGGACAGCGCCGCCGGATAATCCAGCAAACCCCAGTAATGATAGAAGCCCTCAGCCAATTGAATCTGGGCCAGACCGGCGTTAATAGTAATCGCGGTATCGATGGCTAGCCTAGCCATCTCCCGGTTTTCCAGGTCACCCCCATAGCTCCAGTAATTGGTCAGGTGCGCTTCGGCCAGTCCGACATAAGCGAGCGCGAACTCAGGGTCCATTGCGATCGCTTCCTCGTAAAGCTGGATGCCTGTCTGGTACCCGCTCAACGAGAGTCCGACGCTGGTCGAACCCAGGGTAAAGCGCCGCGCCTGCATATAAAGCTCATAGGCTTCCAGGTTGCTGGTCGGCGCCTTGGTGGAGACGCTGGCAAGTTCACTCGCCGACAACGTGGACTTGGTTGCGTTGGCGATCGACGTCGCGATCTCGGTCTGGATATCGAAAAGATTTTCGGTAGTCAATCGACGGTCATAGTTTTCGGCCCACAAATGCTCGTCGCTTTCGGCATCGATCAATTGCACGGTGATGCGCACCCGGTCACCGGCGCGTTGCACCGCACCTTCCAGGATTGTGCTCACTCCCAGTTCAACGCCGATCTGGCGCAGGTTCTTGGTGGTATCGCGGTACTCCATGACCGAGGTTCGTGAAATCACTTTGAAGGCTTTGATCCTCGACAGCTGTGTCAGCAAGTCGTCATGCACGCCATCGGTGAAGTAGATGTCGTCCTGATTCGCGCTTCTATGAGTAAAGGGCAGAACAGCTATAGAGGTCCTGTTGTCTTTGGCGTCATCGCTAACACCGGTATCGATCTGGCTCTCGCTGGTTTTTAAGTCTGCCCGAATCTCCGCCGGCTTTTCAGAAACTAGGTCCTCATCGGAGCTAAACCGTGATTCCCAAATAAAGTAGGCCAGCGCCAGCGCCATCGCAGCGATGATCATAAAATCGAGCCGGCGACCGGTTTGCGGTGTGATCGACTGGCTGCGATCCACGTCTTTTTCTTTTTTTAGACCCTCGGGCGTCAGCTCAAAGGCCCAGGCGAAAAACAAGGCGAGCGGGAAACCCAAAGCCAGCGCGAGCATGAACACCTGCATAACCCAGCCCGGTGCGGCGATATTTTCTAAAACGATGTCGGCAAACTGTAGCAACAGCCAGGAGGTCACGACGTAGGCAATCCCCACGCGAAAGACGTTGCGACGTTTGAGTTCTT
>JAPUHG010000044.1 GCA_027297845.1 Gammaproteobacteria bacterium
TGTGCACTGGCGAGCGGCTTGGTGGCACTGGCACGCTCCGCTGAGGGCGCCGACGAGCTACGCTGGTGAAGCAGGCCCCAGGGGTCTGGCCCAGTGGAGTACTCCTGCTCGGCAACTGCTCCTGCGTCCCTGCAGTCGTGCGAAAGCACCACAGCGGCCCATTTCTTCGATCTTTTTCGTTACATAGCTCTGCTATGCGCCTCAAAAGATCGAAAAACTGTCCAAGCCCCTATGTTGCACAACAGTTGCCCTTATGAGCAAAGGATCAGTCGGTGGTCTGCTCAGGTAATACGGACTGCGTGGCCATGATCGTGATCGGGTGGTAACCGGATTTCGCTGCGGCGAAAATTTCTTCGGCCAGCGCCTGATCCTGGCCATTCTTGACCAGTTGATCGTACACCGGCACGATCAGCCGCATTCGTCCATGGCGCATCAGGAAGCCTTGCATTGCATCGTAGGCCGGCTCGAATCTCCTTTTCGCGACCTGGATGAACCAGCTTCTACCGATTTCAGCATTTCCTGATGCGCTGAAGCCCAACTGCGCATCCAGTTCCTGCAGTTGCTCAATACTCAGTTCGCCGGGAAGGCTGTTAATAAAATGCACTACGGCATGTGGACTCCAGTCCGCCATTGGCACGGTTTCGAGGGATGCACTTCCTTCAGCCCATTGCACTGCCAGGGCGGCGGCCCGCTGCAATGTTGCCGATTCCGCGATTACGGCTTCTGCGGGAAGACCCGGCTGATACAGCCATTGTTCGACCTGCTCCTGACTGACTTTGCCTGGATATCGCTCAAGCAGATTTTCGCTGAGATAGTTGAGAAATTGCTCACTGGTAATCGCCTGAAACTGAAAATGAGCAAAATAACCGGTGAGGAACTGATCAAACACCTCCCGGCCGAACGCGTGCTCCAGGTATTCCAGTAAAAGCTGGCCTTTTTTGTAATGGACCGTGCCTTGCGATTCTTCCAGGTCTTCGTCGCTCAGCCGCGGCGCCAGCGCCTGCATCTCCGGTTTGATAGAGGGAAGCTGGGCCATCAATTCCTGGTAATCGATAACGCGCTCTTCATCGGCCCGCTCTTTTCCGAAAAGCACTTCCATTAGCCGCTTGTCCAGGTAGCTGGTTACGCCCTCATTCAACCAGATATCCCGCCAGGTTGAATTGCTGACCAGGTTCCCCGACCAAGAGTGGGCAAGCTCGTGGGCTATCAGCGATACCAGGCTACGATCGCCGGCCAGGATACTGGGGGTAATAAACGAAAGCCTGGGATTCTCCATACCACCATAGGGGAAGCTGGGCGGCAGAATAAGCAAATCATAGCGGCCCCATTGGTACTCGCCGTAAATTTCGGAGGCGACGTCCAGCATCTCCTGGGTATCGGCAAATTCGTAAACCGCAGAACTGAGCAACTCGGGCTCCGCATAAATCCCTGTTTGCGGACCCAGCGGCGCAAAAAATAAATTGCCGGCAGCGATCGCCAACAGGTAGCTGGGTATGGGCTGCGGCATGGCAAAGTGATACTCGCCCGAGCGCGCGGCCAACGGGTCATTGTCGGCGCTCATCACCGCCAGCAGTTCGGGCGGTGTCTTGATCGTGGCGTTATAGGTAATCCGGATTGCCGGCGTGTCCTGAAGCGGGATCCAGCTACGTGCGTGTATGGCCTGCGACTGCGAAAAAAGAAAGGGATGCTTGCCCCCCGCAGTAAGTTGCGGCGGCAACCACTGCAACGCCGTAGCACTCAGGTCTGTTCGATAGCTGATTGTTACCGTAAACGCCGGGGAGGGTTTGAAGTCATCCGGCAAACTGATCGTCAACGGTTCTCCAAGCGTCTTGTCGGTCGCGCCGATTACGAATTCGGCGTCGCGCTCGGAACCGCCGGGCAAAGCTACCTTCACGCTTTCGATATGCAAGGTGCGAGTGTCCAGCACCAACTCACGTGCGCCCGGGTCCAGTCGTTCCATGGACAGGCGGACGTTGCCCACCAGTTGCCTGGCAGCGAAATCAACGGCAAGATCGAGATCGAGATGCCGGGTGACGAACTGATCGCTGTTGGCAAAGGAATAGTAATCGTGCTCCGGATCGTAGGGATCTTTCGCACAGGAAGACAAAATCAGGCTTCCAAGTAATACGATGGCAAACTGACGCAACATAATGAGACCTCGAAAAAAAGCCGGCAGACTCCCGAGAGTCTGCCGGTCTTATTCTATTGAGTAACGGCTACCAAATCTTTACCCGATCCTCATCGGCGATATACATGCCATCGCCTTCCTGCACATCAAATGCGGCATAAAACTCAGGAATATTCGAGACGGTGCCGTTGGCACGGTATTCGCTGGGTGAATGCGGATCGATTTTCAGACGGCGCAGCAACTCTTTTTCACGGTACTTGCGCGCCCAGACCTGTGCCCAGCCGAGGAAGAAACGCTGGTCGCCGGTGAATCCATCGATAACCGGTGCTTCCTTGCCACCCAGCGAGTGCTGGTAGGCACGATAAGCCATGGTCAGACCGGCCAGATCGCCGATGTTCTCGCCCAGCGTAAGCTCACCATTGAGGTTTTCGCCTTCCAGCGGGCTATAAGCGGCATATTGGTCGATCAGGCCCTGCGCTCGCGCAGTGAACTCGGTCGCGTCTTCCTCGGTCCACCAGTCGCGAAGGTTGCCGTCGCCATCCGTTTTGCGGCCCTGATCATCGAAGCCGTGACTGAATTCGTGGCCGATAACGCCGCCGATAGCGCCATAATTGACCGCATCGTCCGCTTCTATATTAAAGAAGGGCGGTTGCAGAATTGCTGCCGGAAACACGATTTCATTCATCGGCGGATTGTAATAGGCGTTGACCGTCTGCGGCGTCATGAACCACTCGGTCCGGTCGATAGGTCCACCGAGTTTACCGATCATGCGGCCATACTGACTCGCATTTGAACGCCCTATATTGCCCGCCAGGTCATCGGCAACAACTTCCAGTGTCGAATAATCCCGCCACTTATCCGGGTAGCCAATTTTGGTGTTGAATCTCGCCAGTTTGTCCTGGGCCTGCTCCTTGGTCAGCTCGCCCATCCATTCCAGCTTGTTGATTGACACAAGGAAGACGGCGCGCAGGTTTTCAATCATTTCGTTCATGCGTACCTTGGCTTCGGGCGGAAAATGCTTCGCCACGTACATTTTTCCAGCCAATTCACCGACGTTTCCATCGGTCGCCTGGACAGCACGTTTCCAGCGCGGTTGATTCTGCTCGATACCCTGTACCGCGCGGCGATGCAGATCAAAGGATGCGTCGACAAACTCCGCGCTCAGGAATTGCGCCGCCGCATCGATAAGTTTGAAGCGGAAATAGGTTTTCCAGTCATCGGCCGGAACTTCCGTGACCATCTCGCCCAGGGCCGTAAAGTAGCTCGGCTGGCGGATG
>JAPUHG010000045.1 GCA_027297845.1 Gammaproteobacteria bacterium
CGGATTTCCCGAATATCATCGTGATCCAATTGTTCCAGCATCTTCGACTCCCGTCAGTAATCCTTATTGCGCACCGTTTGCGCATCCCGACAATCTGCAATCTCGCGCAACAAGGTCGTGGCAAATGAGCCGCGCGGTAAAAAGAGTTCCAGTGTGAATTGTTCCGCTTCGATTTGCCATTGCAAATCACCGGGAATCACCCGCAGGCTACGGCGTTCCTGCTTCAGGCCCTGGGCCTCCAGGCCAGCGCAAAGATCCGCATATTCCACGCGCAACTTTTCCTCGCAATCGGCAATTTCGCCACTGACGCCTGAGTCGCCCCGACCCCAAAGCGGACCACTGGGATGAATATCACCAGCCGCGAGTCGCTGTGGAATGCGCTCATCCGTTTGCTCCACCGGAAAAACACTGCGGCTGCCGGCCAGTTGAGCCAACTCGCCGGCAACCAGTTGATTCCAATTCCCTGCTTGCACCCGCCAGGCCAGCAACCGGTTGAACAGAAACGCCCTGGCTGCCGATAACGCGAAAGAGCGCGCCTGGCGGTTGCGTGGCTTACGCCCCCCGGCAAACCAGTCAAGCGCCCGTTGCAGGTTGGACCCATCGATCCCGAAACGCTGTGGACCGAAGTAATTCGGAAATCCATCGCTGCTGATTCGCTGCAGACTTTCTTCCAACCCGGAAGTATCGCCATCGAGATCGCTGACCCGTATGCGGAAGTGATTGCCAGATAGCGCGCCGCGTTTGAGTTTGCGTTGGTTGCGGGTCTGCTCAAGCAACTCGATACCGTCCGGCAGCTCCGCAGTCCAGGTCTCGGCAGATAAAGGAACGCTAAACCACTGGCGAGTTACTCCATGCCGGTCCTTTTGCCCGGCATAGCCGACATCGCGCTCGCTGCAAGCTGCCAGTTCAGCAAGTTGCCGCGCAACCCAGGCGCTATTGCAACCGGTTTTTTGTAGGTACAAAAAACAATGCGGCCCTTCACCATTCGGCTCAAAGGACAGTTTCTCCGCTACCTGGAAGTCTTCCGGCCGGACCCGTATTGCGCCCACTGGCCGAGGACCTTGGTTACTGCGCGGAAGTGGTCTTAATAACCTGGAACAATCAGGTCGCGACATCAATTTTTCTTCGCAGCAACACGACCGCATGCGCCGCCATCGCCTCGCCTCGTCCGACCGCACCGACTCCTTCCGCGGTCGTCGCCTTGATATTGATTCGCTCTATATCGACGCTCAAATCCTTCGCGATGCGCTCGCACATTTTGTGACGGTAGGGGTTGATCCTCGGCGCTTCACAGATCAACGTCAGATCGGCATTCTCCAGGTAGAATTTCTGGTGACCCATGAGTTCCGCGATCAGGCGCAGAAACTGCCGGCTGTCGGCATCTCGCCAGTGCTCATCCTGGTCCGAAAAATGCTGCCCGATATCGCCCTGGGACATGGCGCCGAGCAAAGCATCACACAGGGCATGTATTAAGACATCACCATCAGAATGTGCGATAACCTGTTGATTATGCTTTATTTCTATACCGGCCAATCGAACACTGACAGCCGTTCCAGGGTCGCCAAAGCGATGTAGATCATAGCCATGCCCGATACGCATCAATTCTTCCCTCGCCCCGTCAGTATAGCCTCGGCCAATACCAGGTCTGCAGATGTCGTCACCTTTATATTGTCGCGTCGGCCTTAGATCAGAAACGGCCGATGACCGGCCAGTTCCATGGCCGCAGCCTCATCGCCGAGCATTTCTCCCCGCGCCTGGGCCGATTCCAGCGCCGACCCTAGTGGGCCATAAGGGAAAAGCTGCGGCGTTAGTGCCTGCCACAATCCCTGCCGGTCCATCGTCGAGAGTACTCGCGGCGGACCATTTTCGTCGCGCGCTTTTTTCAAGGTGTCCGCGACCCGGCACGCCAGTAAACCGCCAACTCCCTCGGCCACGGTCGCCGCCACCAGGTTCCGCAGATCGTCCACGCACAGACAGGGTCGCGCCGCATCATGGATCAACACCCAGTCTTGCTCATCCGCCTCATCCGCCAATGCCCGGATACCATTGATTACCGATTGCATTCTTTCGGCACCGCCAACCGTCGTCTTCACCGCCAAAGGCAATTGGCCCGCAATATCCGTAAGCCACCGGTCGTTGTTATTGATAACCACCAGCGTACCGCTGACATTGCCCCAGTCTGCAAACGCCTGTAATGCATGCGCCAGCACACAACGACCGGCAATTTCCCGGTATTGCTTGGGCAGTTCAGACCCAAAACGCTGTCCGGCGCCGGCCGCTGGAACCACCAGCCAGTAACGCGGCTTATTCATGGTTTTTCATCCGGCGTGACGTCGTCATCGCTCCGGGTATCGTCAGTCGGGTATTCATCGCCAACGATCTGATAAAAGGTTTCCTGCTCCTGAATCATGCCAAGATCGCGGCGCGCCCGTTCCTCAACCGCTTCCCGCCCCTGCCGCAAATCGCGTACTTCCGCTTCCAGTACGGCGTTGCGCTGTTCCAGCTCGATATTGCGTTCGGCCTGTTCATTGACCAATTCGCGCAACCGCCACATCTCCTGCATGCCCTCATCGCTGAGCCACAAGCGGTACTGGAGCAGCAAAAACAAAGCCAGCAGAATCAGCAGAAGGAAGCGCATCAGGCCCGAAAAGCGTTGCGCCCTGGATAGTTCGCCCGCTCACCGAGCTCCTCTTCGATGCGCAATAGCTGGTTGTATTTTGCCATGCGGTCGGAACGGCACAACGAACCGGTTTTGATTTGCGTCGCCGCGGTCGCCACCACGATATCGGCGATCGTTGCGTCCTCGGTCTCTCCCGACCGATGAGAAACAACCGATGCATAACCGGCATCATCCGCCATGCGAATTGCGGCCAGTGTTTCACTCAGCGTGCCGATCTGGTTCGGCTTGATCAGAATCGCATTGGCGATACCTTGCTCGATCCCCTGCGCAAGAATTTCCGTGTTGGTCACAAAGATATCGTCGCCAACCAGCTGGACTCGTTCACCCAGCTGCTCGCTGTGAATCTTCCATCCATCCCAGTCGTCCTCAGCCATGCCGTCTTCAACGCTGATGATCGGGTAACGATCCACCAGGCCGGCCAGATAATCGGAAAACCCGGCGGCATCGAATTGCCTGTCTTCCGAGGCCAGCGTATACACGCCGTCAGCGAAAATCTCCGAACTGGCCACATCCAAAGCCAGGCAAATATCCTTACCGGCCACAAAACCCGCCTGCTCGATCGCCTGCAGGATAGTTTCCAGCGCTGCCTCGTTGGAGGGTAAGTCCGGGGCGAAACCACCTTCGTCGCCGACCGCGGTACTCAAGCCCTTGCCATCCAGCACCGACTTCAGCGTATGAAAAACCTCAACCCCATAGCGCAACGCCTCTGCAAAACTCGGCGCACCCACCGGCAACACCATGAATTCCTGGATATCAACGCTGTTATTGGCGTGCGCTCCGCCGTTGATAATGTTCATCATGGGTACCGGCATGCCACAGGCGTCATCGCCGCCCAGATTTCGGAACAGCGAATTGCCATTGCTGGCCGCAGCGGCTTTTGCCGAAGCCAGCGAAGCCGCCAACAATGCATTGGCCCCCAGGCGAGCCTTGTTCGGGCTGCCATCCAGAGCGCACAAACGGTCATCAATGGCCTGCTGGTCATTTACATCCGCCCCGTTCAGTGCGGCGGCGATTTCACCATTTATATAGGCGACCGCCTTTAACACGCCCTTGCCATGGTAGCGGCCGGCATCACCATCGCGTAATTCGACGGCTTCACGCATCCCGGTCGAGGCACCTGCAGGAATCATCGCCCTGCCGAAGCTGCCATCATCCAGGCGAACATCCGCCTCGACCGTGGGATTTCCGCGCGAATCCATGACTTCGCGGCCGCGAAGTTCAACGATTTTACTCATTGCTCAGCCTTTGCTGTTGTCTTTGATCAGTGGCTGGCCTTCACCTCGCCAGCGGTATATCGATTTACCCGAGCAGCGCTTGCTCCGCCAGCGGTGTCGCTTTGACGACCCGATCGAGTTCCACCAGCGTCGCCAGCAGATCCTCCATTTGATCCAGCGGCCAGGCGTTTGGGCCGTCACTCAGCGCTTTTTCCGGATCGGGTTGGGTTTCCATGAACAGGCCGGATACGCCGGCCGCGACCGCGGCGCGCGCCAGTACCGGGATAAACTCTCGCTGCCCCCCCGAGGCGTCGCCTTTGCCGCCCGGTAGCTGTACCGAGTGGGTCGCGTCAAAAACGACCGGACAACCGGTGCCGCGCATCACCGCCAGCGAGCGCATGTCTGACACCAGGTTGTTATAACCAAAACTGAAACCGCGTTCGCAGACCATGATCTCGTCGTTGCCGGTCGAACGCGCTTTCTCAACAACGTTTGCCATTTCCCAGGGCGACAGGAACTGACCCTTCTTGATGTTGACCGGTTTGTTCTGGCTGGCCACGTTGATGATGAAATTGGTCTGCCGACACAAGAATGCCGGAGTCTGCAATACATCCACGACCGCCGCGACTTCGTCTAACGGCGTATCTTCATGCACGTCCGTCAGTACCGGTACCTTGAGCTGGTCACGAATTTCCGCAAGGATTTGCAGGCCCTTTTCGATGCCTAGTCCGCGGTAACTGTCCACCGATGTGCGGTTCGCCTTGTCGAAAGACGATTTGAAAATGAACGGGACGGATAATCGCTGACAGATTTCCTGCAGGCGGCCGGCGGTTTCCAGGTTGAGTTCCAGGCTCTCGATTACGCACGGACCCGCGATCAGAAACAGCGGCTCGCTTATGCCGGCCTTGAAATGACCCAGCTTCACGCGTGTATGGCCTCCGGCATTTGTTCGAGGTGGAATCCACGTGCGGCTTTGACGAAACCGGCAAACAGCGGATGCCCGTCTCGCGGCGTCGAGGTGAATTCCGGGTGAAATTGGCAAGCGACAAACCACGGATGATCGGGAATTTCGATCATCTCAACCAGATCGTCGACAGACATCCCGGAAAACGCCATGCCCGCATCTTCCATTCGCTGCATATAGGTATTGTTGAATTCGTAGCGGTGACGATGGCGCTCCATGATCGTTTCGCAGCCATAAATAAGTTGCGCCTGCGAACCGGTTTTCAGGCGGCATTCCTGCGCACCCAGTCGCATGCTGCCACCCAGGTCAGAATCTTCGTCACGTTCTTCCGTTTGCCCGCCCCGATCCTGCCATTCAGTAATCAATGCGATGACCGGGTGTGGTGTGTCCCGTTCGAATTCCGAGCTGTGCGCACCTTCGAGCCCTGCGACATTCCTGGCGAATTCGATCACCGCAACCTGCAAACCCAGACAGATTCCCAGGTACGGGATGCCATTTTCGCGCGCGTATTGCGCCGCGACGATTTTCCCTTCCACGCCGCGCTCGCCAAAGCCACCCGGGATCAGGATCGCATCCATCTCGGCCAGCGCAGACACATCGCCATCGTCCAGAGTATGCGCTTCAATGTAATGAATATTGACCTGGGTACGCGTTTTTATACCGGCGTGGGTCAGCGCCTCGCTCAGCGAAATATAGGAATCCTTGAAATTCACATACTTACCCACCATGGCAACATTGACCTCGGCCTCCGGGTTCTTTTTGGCATCGACCACCGCCTGCCACTCACTAAGATCTACCGGGCCGGCATCGAGCGCCAGTTTCTTTGTAACGATGTCATCCAGGCCTTGCTCATGCAACAGCATCGGAATTTTGTAGATATCGTCCGCGTCAATGGCTGAAATAACCGCCTTTTCCGGGACACTCGTAAACATCGCTATCTTGCGCCGTTGCGCATCCGAGATCGGCCGATCCGAACGGCACAAAAGCACATCGGGCTGGATGCCGATGGAGCGCAGCTCCTTGACCGAATGCTGCGTGGGTTTGGTCTTCATTTCCGCTGAGGTCGCGATGTAGGGCACCAGCGTCAGGTGCATATAGAGGACCCGTTCCGATCCAAGCTCGATGCCGAGTTGACGAATCGCCTCCAGAAACGGCAATGACTCGATATCGCCGACCGTACCGCCGATTTCCACCATGCAGACATCGGCATCGCCGGCCCCGCGCAGCACGCTTTCCTTGATTTCGTCAGTAATATGAGGGATGACCTGAACGGTCGCGCCCAGGTATTCGCCGCGTCGCTCCTTGGCTATCACCGACTCATAAATCTTGCCAGTCGTAAAATTACTGTCGCGGGTGGTCGTCGTGCGTACAAAGCGCTCGTAGTGGCCAAGATCGAGATCGGTCTCGGTGCCATCACGAGTGACAAAAACCTCACCATGCTGGAATGGGCTCATGGTTCCCGGATCCACATTGATATACGGGTCCAGTTTCATCATGCTGATTTTCAGCCCACGCGCTTCCAGGATCGCGCCCAAAGAGGCCGCAGCAATGCCCTTACCCAGAGAGGAAACCACGCCGCCAGTGACAAAAATGAATCGGGTCATAAAATAATCCGTCGCAGAAAAAAAATTGGAGCCCTTTTGGGACTCCTACTGCGGGACCTGCGGTTGTTCTCGGCGGGCCCCGAACGAGCTATCTGTTCGGTACTAGAAAATACCAGAAGCCGGTCTGCGCGACAATCAGGAATTTCCCTCAGACCCCCGATGCCAGCGGATAATCCGGCCCTCCTCGCCCGCTCGTGCCAGCAATTCCTCGGCGCAGCCAATACCGGGAACCCAGACCAGTCGATCTGCGCAAAACACCAGCGGAAGACGCGACCTCATCCACGGCGGAATGCCGGTCTCCTGCAGCCATTTTTTTAACGGCTTTTGTCTGCCACCCGCCGGTCGAAACTGTTCTCCACCGGCGCGGAAGCGAACCAGGCATTGCCGTTCGAGCAGCCGGCTCGCGATCACATCGCCATGGCGTCCTTGCTCAGCCGCCGCCAACTCGAGTCTGCCCAACGATCCCGGCAGCACCAGCGGATGATCGGTGTCCCAGTCCAGTACCTGGTCCGGCGCTTCCGCCAATGGCTGCATCAGGTAAAGCTTGTCGCGGTAGCGCCTGAGCTCGGTATCTTTCCAGCGAACCACCGGCTCTGCATCGACCCTGGCGGGAATCACACTATCGACGATTTCGGTCAGCAGATCGTGGCCGGGTACCGGTTGACCCTGGATGCGAATCCAGTAACGCAAAAGGTTTCGCACCCGGCCTCCACTGAGTCCCGTTAACCGTTCGATCGGCAGGACGGCAGTGGCGTAGTCGCCCTCAGCGAGGGGCTTTCCAAGATCCTGCTCAGCTATCTCTTGCAGCACGGAGTCGGTCTCGGCGCACAAGGCAGCGCTGCGCGCCGCGCTGCCGGCCGCCGATGGCCAGCGTTCACGCAATAAGGGCAGGATTCGGTGACGCAGGTAATTGCGGGCAAACTGCTCATTTTGGTTGCTGCTGTCCTCGCACCAGCTCACCGCGTTTTTCCGTGCCCAGTCGCTCAGTTCATCCCGGCTGATGGCAAGCAAAGGACGCAACAACAGACCCGGTCCCAGGTCGCGAACCACCGGCATGGCCGCCAGACCCGCGGGGCCTGATCCGCGCATGAGCTGCAGAAGAAAGGTCTCAAGTTGATCATCGAGATGGTGCGCACAGACGAGGATCTCGCCCTTCGTCATCGCATCCGCCAGCGCCTTGTAGCGAGACTCGCGCGCCGCGGCCTCAACGCCTGCTGACGCATCATCAGCAACCGAAACCCGACAGACGGAAAAATCCACCTCGAGTTTCTGCGCTACGGCCTGCGCCGCCAAAGCCCACCGATCAGCATCGGCGTACAAGCCGTGGTTGACATGGATGGCACGCAGACTGGCCCCCGGCCACTGCGCACAGACCTCGTTCATCAAGGTCAATAACACGCTGGAGTCGAGGCCGCCGCTATAGGCAACGCAATAGCGGCTGTTTTGTGGATCCGGCAGATGGCCGGCAAGAACCTGCCGCAGCCTGACAGCCAGGGTGTCGCTAGCCTGACCCATTGGTATTCAGTCTGCCGCTTCTTTGTAAAGACCGAAACCCATTAGTCTGCGATAACGCTGATCCAGCAACTCGTCCGTGTTGCGGCTGCACAACGCCTCGACGTTGTGCAACAGGGCGTTCTTCAAGGCCTCTACCATCGCGTCGGGATCACGGTGCGCTCCACCAACCGGCTCACTGATAATTTCGTCGACCAGTTCGAGCTTCGCCAGCCGATCCGCGGTCACCCCCATGGCCTCCGCCGCGACTTCCGCCTTGTCCGCGCTTTTCCAGAGTATGGATGCGCAGCCTTCCGGGGAAATCACTGAATAAATGCTGTATTGGAGCATCAACAGGCGGTCACAGACGCCGATAGCCAACGCACCGCCAGAGCCACCTTCACCGATAACAACAGCAAGAATGGGTGTACGCAGGCCGGCCATTGCATAAAGATTTCTGGCGATCGCGTCGCTTTGTCCACGCTCTTCGGCGCCCACCCCCGGATAGGCGCCGGGTGTGTCAATCAGCGTAATCACCGGTAGCGAGAACCTTTCGGCCATACGCATCAGGCGCAACGCCTTGCGGTAACCTTCGGGTTTGGGCATGCCGTAATTACGATGCACCCGCTGTTTGGTGTCCCTGCCCTTTTGGTGACCTATGACCATGACCGGTCGACCATCAAGGCGCGCCAAACCGCCAATGATCGCCGGGTCGTCCCCGTACATACGATCGCCACAAAACTCCTGGAAATCGGTGAAAATCGTTGCCAGGTAATCCTTGGTATACGGGCGCTGAGGATGGCGGGCGAGCTGAGTCACCTGCCAGGCGCTCAGATCGGCGAAAATCGATTGGGTCAGCGCACGACTCTTGTCCTCTAGTCGGGTAATTTCCTCGCTGACATTAATATCGGCGTCGCTACCGACATGCCGAAGTTCATCGATTTTTGCCTCGAGTTCGGCAATGGGCTGTTCAAAATCGAGAAATTTCAGATCCATTCTGTACCCCACGGGAACCAGACACTCACATTACCGATAGTGTCAGGCCCGTACAAGCCCGGCGGACCCGCTCGCTTATTGGGTTCCCATCAGGTGCCTGCCGGCTTTAGGTGTTGGTCGCGAGGCAGGTGGTAGGCAAGTCATTTTTTCGATCGTTTGCGGCGAATAGTGGGTCTGTTTAACGCAAAGGAGCGGAAAAATGACCTACTTGCCGCCGCCGCAGTAGGACAACCCTAAGCCCGGCAGGCTCCCCTGGGTGGGTAGACCAGCTTCAGATGCTCGCCGCCAACGAGTTTGTCCAGTTTATCCAGTAATTCCCGGGTCGGCCGTACCTGCCAGTCATCGCCCAGTGCGAGTAGTGCCCTGGCCTCGCTACCGGTATACTTCACCCAGACACCGCAATGGCCGTCAAGATAGGGTCGCAGCGTCCCCTTCAGTTCGTGCACGAACTGCTCGCCATCGCGCTGCCCCTGCCACTCGATGATCAGCTTCCTCGCCATTTGCTCCCTGGCTTCATCGATGTCCCGGATATTTTTGGCCGTGATCTGCCAATTGTTGCTGAACTGGTCGTAACGCAGCCCGCCGCTGATCACCAGCACCGCCTTGATCTGCAAAAGATGCCTGAAATTCTGATAAGCCTCGTCGAACAGGGTTATTTCCACGCGACCGCTGCGGTCATCCAGTTGCAACGTGACGCGGTTGCCGCGCTTGCCCATTTTCATCACCACGCCGGCCACAGTGACGTTGCGGACGTTGGCGTATTGATTGTGCCCATTTCCCGTTGGCTGGCCGGCGCCCAGGTCGATTATCCGGTTACCGACAAGTTGCGGCAGGTCTGCTTCATAGCGTGTGATCGGGTGCCCTGTGAGGAACAGACCCAGGGTATCGAATTCACCATCCAGTCTTTCTTTTTCCGTCCATGCAGGCGGATCCGGATCCGGCCGGGCAATACCCGGGTCTGCTGGCTCGTCGGTCTGTGGAGACGGCCTGCTGAAACCGAACATGTCGTCCTGACCCGCTTCACTGGCTCTTGCGTCCTGTTCCGCGAGCTTCATCGCCGCCGGCAATCGCGCCATCAGTGCGGCACGGCTGATACCGAGGCTGTCCATCGCGCCCGATCTGATCAGCGCCTCCATGACCCGTCGATTGATCTTCTGCAGATCGACCCGCTGACATAAATCGATAATACTTGTGTACGCACCACCCGCGGATCGCTCCGCGATCAGGCCCTCAACGGCGGCGCGCCCAACACCCTTGATCGCACCAAGACCATAGCGAATGTTCCGCAACCCCGAGACCACAAAGGCATAACCGGAATGGTTAATATCGGGAACGGCGACTTCGATATCCATCGCCTCGCATTCATCGATCAAGGTCACTACTTTATCCGTGTTGTCTATATCGGCAGACAACACCGCGGCCATGAATGCCACTGGATAATGTGCTTTTAGCCATGCGGTACGATAAGCAAGCACGGCATAGGCAGCCGAATGGGACTTGTTAAATCCATAGCCGGCAAATTTCTCCATCAGGTCGAATATGTAGGTAGCGAGTTCTGTATCGACCCCGGCTTTGCCCGCACCACGCAGGAAAACCTCTCTTTGTTTGGCCATTTCCTCGGGTTTCTTCTTGCCCATCGCGCGACGCAAAAGATCGGCTTCACCAAGACTGTAGCCGGCCAGCACCTGCGCAATCTGCATGACTTGTTCCTGGTAAAGAATCACACCATAGGTAGACTCCAGTATCGGTTTCAGGTCGGGATGGAAATAATCTATCTTGCTACTGTCGCCGCCATGCTTGCGGTTGATAAAATCGTCGACCATGCCTGACTGGAGAGGGCCGGGTCGAAACAGCGCAACCAGCGCCACGATTTCACCAAAATTATCGGGTTGCAGCCGCTTGATCAGATCCTTCATGCCGCGCGACTCAAGCTGAAACACCGCCACCGTCTGGCATTTCTTGAGCAAACTGAAAGTGACCGGATCCTGTGTGTCGATCTTGCCGATATCCAGCGGCGGCTCTCCCGACTCCCTCCGCTGGCCGTTGATGATCTTGACCGCCCAATCGATGATGGTCAGTGTGCGCAGACCAAGAAAATCGAACTTTACCAACCCGCAGGCTTCAACATCGTCTTTGTCGAACTGGGTAACTACATTGGCGCCACCCTCTTCACAATACAATGGCGCATAGTCGGTCAGTGGCCGCGGCGCAATAACGACTCCACCGGCGTGCTTACCGGCATTGCGAACCAGACCTTCCAATTGGCGCGCCAGGTTGATCAGGTTGCGTACCTCATCGTCGGTCTCATAAAGATTGCGTAACTCGTCTTCCTGCTCCAGCGCCTTTGTCAGCGTAATACCCAACTCGAAGGGAATCAGTTTCGCGATCCGGTCAACAAAGCCATAGGGATGGCCGAGCACCCTGCCTACGTCCCGCACCACGGCCTTGGCCGCCATGGTTCCATAGGTAATGATCTGGGAAACCCTGTCCCTGCCATAGCGACCCGCAACATAGTCGATTACGCGGTCGCGGCCCTCCATGCAGAAATCGATATCGAAATCCGGCATCGAAACTCGCTCGGGATTCAGGAATCTCTCAAACAACAGTTCGTGGACGATCGGGTCGAGATCGGTGATCCCTAACGCGTAGGCAACGAGGCTGCCAGCGCCTGAACCACGCCCCGGCCCGACCGGTATATCGTTTTCCTTGGACCAGCGAATGAAATCTGCGACGATCAGGAAGTAACCAGGGAAACCCATTTCACAGATGACATCTATCTCATGCTCGAGCCGCTCGCGGTACTCATCCGGCAAGGCTTCAGCATCTTTGAGGCCGAACCGCCCGCGCAGACCCCCCGCCGACTCAGCATGCAGATAACCGGCCGTCGTCTGGCCATCGGGGATCGGAAAATCGGGTAAGTCACTGCCACCGAGACTTAACTCAAGATTACACCGCTTGGCGATTTCCACGCTGTTTGCCAGCGCCTCGGGCAAATCAGCAAATAGCTGTTGCATTTCCCCGGTATCCCGCAGGAATTGCTGCTCGCTATAGCGTTTTGGTCGCGCCGAGTCGGTCAGCACGTAACCATCGTGGATGCAAACCCTTGCATCGTGGGCGCCAAACTCTCTGCTATTGATAAAGCGTACATTGTTGCTGGCCAGCAAAGGTACGCCTTGTTCAGAAGACAGTTGCACCGCCTGTTTCAAATAATCCTCTTCACCGACCTTGCCGGTTCGCGTGATCTCTAAATAGAAACGGTTGCCAAAAATTTCTCGCCACACTCCCAGGCGCCGGTCCGCAAGATCGGTATGACCAGCCAGCAACGCCCTGCCGATGTCACCATCTACCCCACCCGACAACGCAATCAGGCCGCGGCAGTTTTCGCTGTTTAGCCATTGGGGATCCACCATCGGCACGCCGCGATACTGGCCTTCCAGGTAACTGCGACTCACCAGACGCGACAGATTTCGGTAGCCCTTCTGGTTCTGACACAAAAATGTCAGGCAGCTGGGACGCGTCGGCTCGTCGATGTCGCGCAGCAAGGCATCGACCCCGATTATCGGTTTGACCCCGTGCGCTAGCGCCGCCCGGTAAAACTTCACCATCGCAAACAGATTATTTTGATCGGTCAACGCAACCGCCGGCATACCCATTTCGGCTACTGCGGCCAGCAACGGTTTCACCCGTACCACGCTGTCAGACAGGGAGTATTCGGTGTGCAAATGCAGGTGTACGAAACTGGCGCTCATCGAGGTCTATTTTTACAGAGTGGCCACAGCAATGTTAGTCCTTGTTTTCGTCTCAATAACAACGTTGCGGACCGGTGCAAACGAAACCCTGTGCAAGGGACAGGCGCCGTGACGCTGGAGCGCTTGCCGATGTTCGGCGGTCGGATAGCCTTTGTGGCTGGCAAAATTGTATTGCGGGTAAATTTCGTGCTGAAGGGTCATGAAATGATCGCGCGTGACTTTGGCCAGAATGGACGCGGCGCTGATCGCCGGGACCAGGTCATCGCCGCCAACCAGCGCCTCGCTGCTACAGGCAAGCCCGGTATTGGCGAAATCCGGACAACGATTGCCGTCTATCTGCAGGTGAACCGGCCGTACATGCAATCCCAGGGTCGCGCGGCGCATCGCCAGCATGGTCGCGCGCAATATATTCAACGCGTCTATCTCGGCCGGATCGGCCCAGGCGATCGCGTAACTCAGCGCGAACTTTCTGATCTCGATAGCCAGCAGGGTTCGCCGTTTTGCCGACAGTTTTTTTGAATCCCGCAACCCCGTTAACCGCACCGATGGATCGAGTACAACAGCGGCAGCGACTACCGGACCTGCCAGCGGGCCGCGACCGGCTTCATCGATACCCGCGACTAACACGTTGGAACACCTCCCGTTGCCAGATCCAGTATCGCCTCGGCAGCACGCTCTGACGCATCGCGTTTAAGTGTCTGGTGTATTTCCCGAAATCGTTCGCCCAGGTATTGCCTGCGACCGGGGTCATCCAGTTCACGCAGGATGGCACTGCCGAGCGCCTGCGCGCTGATATCGTCTTGCAATATTTCCGGCACCAGGTCCTCACCGGCAACCAGGTTGGGCAGCGAAAAACGCTCGGTTTTCAGCAGGCCCGGCCAGTGGAGCAGCCACCAACTCGCCCTGGCCAGCCGGTAGGTTACTACCATCGGTCGGCCAATCAGCGCAGCCTCAAGGGTCGCGGTGCCCGAGGCCACCAGCACCGCGTCGGCCGCGGTCATGACCTCGTGCGCTTGCCCACGGATCATATGAACTTCGATCGATGGCGCAATCCTGCGTAGCGCATCGGCAAAAATCTTTTCGGATTCCACGGATGCCATTGCGGCAACGAAGCGCATGGAGGGCCGATGCTCTCGCAACCAGGCAACTGTCTCGGCGAAATCATTTGCCAGCCTGCTCACCTCGCCAATACGGCTGCCGGGGAGTAACGCCAGCCACTCTCCATCATCGCGCAGATCGAGTTTCCGTCGCGCCGCTTTGCAATCCGGGTTTCCGGATATCCGTTCAGCCAATGGATGGCCAACATGCAACGCACGAATATTGTGATCGTCGTAAAACTTCTTTTCGAAGGGCAACAGACAAATCACCAGGTCGGCGCTGCGTGCGATCTTCCTGACCCGGCCACTGCGCCATGCC
>JAPUHG010000046.1 GCA_027297845.1 Gammaproteobacteria bacterium
GCCTTGCCGGCATCGGCGGTCCTGCAAATGGCAACCAGCGGTGGCGCGGAGGCGATCGGGCTTGGTGATCAAATCGGCTCGTTGACGGTCGGGCGCAGAGCCGACCTGATCCAGGTCGGGTTTTCCGATGTACATTTTGTGCCCACTTACGATGTGGTCTCTCACCTGGTCTATGTCGCCGATGAGCAGGATGTCGAAACCGTCATCGTCGATGGCAGGATTGTCGTGCAAGACAAAAAGGTATTGACCGTGGACACGCGCCGAGTGCGCGCCGAGGCCAACGCACTGGCCGCGAGAATAAAAGCAGCACTGGCCGATGGAAGCTAACTTCTTAATGTCTGCCAGACGCCGAGCAAGATTATCCCCAAGCCAAGCACGCGCTCGGTCGAGATCGGCTTCATCGCCACCTCGAGAACACCAAAATGGTCGATCGTTGTAGCGATCAATAGCTGACCGCTAATGATCAGTGTGATCGCGCCGGCGACACCGATACGTGGCACCATGAAGACCGTCGCGCCAACGACAACTACGCCGAGAAAACCGGCAGCGAGTGCATACCAGGGCACGGACTGCCAGAGGCCGAGCTTGCCGCCGCCCAGCAAAATCAGCGGCACGCTGACTGCAAGCAGACCACCGAGGTGAACGACAAAAACACTCTCGAGTACGCCAAGACGTTGATTGATCATGCTGGCCAATGGCGCCTGCAGTCCGATGGCGATACCGCCAAGCAGACCGATCACAACGATCACGAAAAGGTGAGACATATTCGCTCCTTAATCTATGCGGCTTTATGTCAGTTGTTTAAAAAACTGCTGCCATACTCCATGGGAGAAAGATCGAAAAAAGAGGCCAGGCTTTGTCCGATATCGGCAAAGGTTTCCCGCCGGCCTAAAGAGCCCGGCTGCACGCCGTTGCCATAGGCCAGTACCGGTATGTGCTCACGGGTATGGTCCGTGCCCGGCCAGGTCGGATCGCAGCCATGGTCGGCGCTGATGATCAGCAGATCCTCATTTCCCAACAAAGCCAACAGCTCGGGCAGCCGCGAATCAAAATACTCGAGCGCATTCGCATAGCCGGCCACATCGCGCCGGTGGCCATAGAGCATGTCGAAGTCGACGAAATTGGTGAACACGATCGACCGGTCCGGCGCCGACTCAAGCGCACTCAGCGTCGTATCGAACAGGGCCGCATTGCCGTGGGCCTTGAGCTTTTGGGTGATCCCCTGATGCGCGAAAATATCGGCTATCTTGCCGATGCTGATGACCTCACCACCGGATTCCACCAGTTTGTCCAGGACAGTTGGAGCGGGTGGCAGCACAGAAAAATCACGGCGATTGCCGGTGCGCTCGAAACTGCCTTTGCCATCGCCAGTGAATGGCCGCGCGATGACCCTCCCGATTTTGTAATCGTTTACTAGTTCACGGGCGATTTTTGACAAGGCGATTAGCCGGTCGAGACCGAAAGTCTCTTCGTGGCAGGCGATCTGAAACACGCTGTCGGCGGAGGTATAGACGATCGGCTTGCTCGTTCGCATGTGCTCCTCACCGAGTTTCTCAATGATCACCGTGCCTGACGCATGGCAGTTGCCCAGTACGCCGGGCAGCTCCACCTGGGTGATCAGTTTCTCCAACAATTCGGGTGGAAAAGTATTCTCGCGCTCGGTGAAATATCCCCAGTCGAATAACACGGGCACGCCGGCTATTTCCCAGTGACCGCTGGGCGTGTCCTTGCCGGTGCTCAGTTCAGCCGCGTGACCATAGGCGCCGGTAATCTCAAAATTGCTGTCCATGCCGGCCGGAAATTGCCCGCAGCTCTCCTCAACTGCATGCAAAAAGCCCAGGCGCGAAAGATTGGGCAGGACCAGCGCTCCGCGCGAATCGCCGGCCAACCCGCGAGCGCAATGTTCCGCGATGTGACCGAAGGTATTCGCACCGCTGTCGCCAAAGTGCCCGGCGTCATCGGTCTCGCCGATTCCGAGAGAATCCATGATCAGGATGACGGCTCTTTTCATTTGCGATGACCGGTAATACTGAAACTGTTATTCGCTTACAGCCCTTGCAGTGACAGGAAGAATCCGGCAAGCGCAGCATTCATCAGGTTTGCCAGCATACCCGCGGTAACCGCCAGCAAACCCATCCGGGCGATATCGTGACGGCGTTTTGGCACGATGCCGCCCAGGCCGCCCATCAGTATGGCGATTGACGACAGGTTGGCGAAGCCGCACAGGGCAAATGTCACGATGGCTTGGGTGTGAGCGGACAGAGTGTCCTTTAGTGAAACACCAGTAACCTCATCGATCTGCACAAAGTGCAAATACGCATAAAATTCGTTGATGACAAATTTCTCCCCGATCAGATTTCCCGCCACGACTGACTCCGACCACGGTACGCCGAGTACAAAGGCAAGCGGCGCGAACGCCTGACCAAGGAAAAATTGCAGGGTGATGTCTTCGTAGCCAAACCAACCTGCGACGCCGGAAATCAGGCCATTTAACAACGCGATCATTGCAACGAAGGCCAACAGCATCGCGCCCACATTAAGCGCCAGTTTGAGTCCCACCAGCGCGCCACTGCCCACCGCATCAAAAATGTTGACCGGTTTGTCCTCGTCGTTTTCGGGCTCGCTCTCAGCTTCGAATTCTCGAACGTCCGTTTCCGGCTTGATGATCTTGGCCATCAACAGCCCGCCCGGTGCCGCCATGAAACTGGCCGCGACCAGGAATTTCAGATCAACGCCCATGGACGCGTAGGCCGCCATGACCGCGCCGGCAATGGTTGCGCAGCCACCGGTCATCACGGCGAACAACTCGGACTCCGACATTTTGGCCAGATAGGGTTTCACGACCAGAGGCGCTTCTGTATGTCCGACAAAAATATTGGATGCCGCCGACATGGACTCGGTGCGGCTGGTCTGCAGCAGGCGATGAAGCCCTCCGCCAATAAAGGCGACCACTCTTTGCATGATCCCGAGGTAATAAAGCGTCGCCATCAACGCCGAAAAGAAAACGATTACCGGCAGTACATTTAGTGCGATCGTAAAACCCAGAATTTCCTTGGTGCTCCCCCCGAAGACAAAAATAGTTCCTTCCTCAGCATAATTGATAACGTGCCTAACTCCCGCTGCCACTTTGTCGAGAAAATCCCCTCCGGCCGGCACATACAAAACCAAAGCGGCAATCGTCGCCTGCAAGGCGAAGGCGAGTAGAACCGTTCGCCGGTTTATTTTCCTGCGGTTATTGGACAGCAGCATCGCTAACGCGATGAGAACCATCATTCCGACCAGGCTCATTAATATGGGCATTGGCGAATCTCTGTAACTCAGGGTCGGGGTAATTTACTATCAATTGGCATGCGTTTGCACTCTGTGTGTGTAAATAGAAAAAAAAACACCCGAACGGGAGAGAAAAAAATGAAGTTAATGATCGGATCCTTATTGGCGTTTGCAATCGGAGGTCTGTGCAAAATCGCAGGCATACCGGTACCGGCGCCGCCGGCGCTAATGGGCGCGCTACTCGTGTTTTCGATGACGACCGGTTATGTGCTGGCCGGATACTATGCTCGCGACAAGCACGCAGGAGACGCGTCATGATTTTATCCGCTATCGGTTTGCTTCTGGGTATGGCTATCGGGGTGGCGTGTTACTGGTTCGACATCCCGCCACCGGCGCCACCAAAGCTTGCCGGTGCGCTCCTGGTGCTTTCGATGACTGCGGGGTTCGTTGCTACCGGTTTTTTGGTCGGCGGGTAATGCAAAAAAAGGCGCCGATGGCGCCTTTCCCCAGGACCTGGTTGCAGGCCTAGTTATACAGTTGCGCCATGTAATCAACGGCCGCTTTGATTTCATCATCGCTCAGGCTCATCGCGCCCCCCTTTGGCGGCATCATTCCCGTATTTCCCTGGTAGCCATTGATCGCATGTTCGTACAAAGTTGGCAGTCCCTGATCGATACGCGGTGCCCACGCTTCCGTGTCACCCACTTTTGGGGCACCTGCAATACCGACGCCATGGCAGGCGACGCAACTGCTGTTGTAAATATCTTCTCCGGACTTCGCGGCGACGGCTGGTTCCGGTTTTGACCGTCCGGGCGTGATTCCACCGGACTGGCCGGCGATGGCGACCCGCGCAACGGGCGCTATCCGCTTGGCCAGTTCTTCCTGGTAAGCCTTATCTTCGCTCAGGAAAGTATCTTGGGTTTCCCCGATTATTGCGCCCACCACGTAATAAATAACAAATGAGGAAGCCACCAGGAGGCCGAGAATCAAAATAAATTTGTCAAGAAATGTACGATCGTCGCTCACGTTACTACTCCTGGTTTTAGCCGGCTGTGGACGCGCGAAGTATAACGGCATGGCAGGCCGCCATAAAGGGCGGCGCTCCTAATTGTTGATTGCCTGGTTTACTTCATCTACGCGCCATTACAAGCGGCGTTTATGCGAGAAAGAGCCGGTCCAAAATGGTGGTCGTGAGTAGTAGACCCTAAGCCAAAAATTCGCGGAGCTCCCGCTTTGCAGAAGGACACTTGAGGTGTGAGCGGTGGCGATGCGCCGGATTGACAAAGAGCCGCTAGCCGGCCATGGCGAGTCACGGAAACCGCCGAGGCGTAAGCGTGCTCAAGCAATCGAAATCGGCTTGTTGCAGCGCCACAGCCCGGTGCATAAGGCCGGAACGAGTGGTATGTGTCGCGCCGTGTGCTAGTATTTCGTCGAGGTGGCCGATCTGCCAGCTCTGGGGAGAAGTGATGAAATGTTTGTATTACCTCGCGCCCACGCTCGTCAGCGCCCATCACATTTCTGATGATTTGCATGACGCTGGCATCGATGACTGGTTCTTTCACATTCTGTGTAAAGACGAAGCCGGGCTAAAAAAAGAAAAATTACATTCCAGTAACTACATCGAATCATTGGATATCATTCGCGACGGAGTGATTGGCGCGAACCTGGGCTTTATAATCGGAGCAATAGTTGCCGCTGGGTTTATGTACTTCGAGCCATTTGGACCGGACCGGCCAACTTACATTTATTTAATTTTTGCTGCTTTTGTAACACTGTTTGGTGCCTGGGTTGGTGGCTTGACCGGTGTCGACAACGAGAACAGCAAGCTGCGCAGATTCCACGACGATATCGAGGCCGGCAAATATCTGATATTGATTTACGCCCGGAAAATGCATGAAGAGGCGGTCAGAACCATGATGGGCGAAAAGCATACAGAAGCTGCGCTGGTCGGGGTTGACCGGCATTTTATAAACCCGTTCAGTCGCGTGAGGCGCCGCCGGAAAAAATGAATTCTTGGCCCACATAAAAGAGGCTAGAGTATGGTATTAGCAGTTGTTCTGGCTTTACTGGTTATCGGGTCTGTCATATTCCACTTCTGGAGCCCCTGGTGGTTCACACCGGTAGCGTCGAACTGGGGATCGATAGACGACACCGTAGAAATCACCTTTTGGATCACCGGGATTGTCTTTGTCGCGATCAATTTATTTATGGCCTACGCGGTTTTCCGCTACCGCAAAAAGAAGGGGTCGAAGGCA
>JAPUHG010000047.1 GCA_027297845.1 Gammaproteobacteria bacterium
CGGTTTACGATTGAAGATATCACCGAGGGGCGAGAATTCGATCATCGCATGATGGACTACAACAACCTTCCGGAGACATCGTTTGCCGACATCAAGGGCCTTATTCAGGCGACCGGAGAAAGAATGCAAGAGCGGCTTGAATTACAGATGAAATGCGAATTGTAACGATGCTCGCACATACCATTTATCGACCGCGCTCTGACGAATGAGCCGGTCAGTTCAAAGTTTGAGTAGTTTTGGAGGCCAATCATGAGACACCTGGTTTTTCTTTTGGCATTAACGCTTTGCCATGCTTCGGTTGCCGGTGAAGCTGAGGATACATTGACCGCGGAACTGGAACGTCTGACCGAAAAGGGGCAGATTCAGCAAACCGTGGTCGCATTTGTTGACTCTGAAAGTATCCGCTATCAGTCATTCGGAGAACCAGCGCCTGATCGTGATTCACTCTTCGAGATTGGATCGATAACCAAGGTTTTTACGGCGCTGCTTGCCGCGGAAGCTGTGCGACTCGGGAAATTATCATGGGATCAATCACTGGATAAACTGTCATCACCCGATCAGGAATTTGCATCCCCTCGAGTAGCACGAATTACGCCGCGTCAAATCGCATCGCACCAATCGGGGCTACCGCGAATGCCGGGGAACTTTTCACCCGCGGATTGGGAAAATCCTTACGCAGACTACAGCGAAGCCGACTTATGGGATTTTCTTGCCGGCTTTGAGCTCGATGAAAGCGAAATCGAGTATGAATATTCGAACCTTGGTTTTGGTTTACTCGGCGAGATTGCAGCCCGCGCCTTCGACGAAAGGTATTCAGCCGCCCTCCGCCGATATGTACTCGATCCCCTCGAGATGCAAGCGACCTATACACTGGCAACGGCACCGAAATCGGATTTGCTGGCCGGGCATACCGGGAAGCTGGACGCGGACTATTGGGCTTTCGATGTGATGGCGCCGGCCGGCGCCCTCATTGCCAGCACCGCGGATCTGGCCAAATTCGTCGCGATCAACCTGCGGCCTAAAGGCAATGCATTGGCAGGAAGTCTCCTCGCGATACGCGAAATTCAAGGTTCTGCAGTATCGGCTGGCGGCAACATCGCCTTCGCCTGGCATACGATAAATTCCGGCTCCGACAACAAACCCGCGTATTTCCACAACGGTGGTACCGGTGGTTTTCGCAGTGTTATCGCCTTTCGACCGGATCAGGGTAGAGGCATCGTTCTACTGACCAACAGTGATTCAGAACTAACCCCCCTGGCGATAGGCTATATGCTCGGCAAGCCTCAGGCACCGTCGTCGTTTCCGAGCGAATTCTTATTAGACGCCGCCAATCTCGATGCCTACATCGGCACCTATGAGTTAGCGCCCGGCGCATTTCTCACTGTAACGCGAAATGAAAGCCAGCTATCAGTGCAACTCACCGGTCAGGCGAGCTTCCCGGTATTTCCCTACGAGCCGGATGCGTTTTTCTATAAGGTAGTAGATGCCAGGTTGCGCTTTGTCCGGGATGCATCAGGCACTGTAGTTTCAGTCACACTGCTCCAGAACGGTCAGGAGCTCCCCGCACCCAGGCTGGCGCCGGAGGATGCTCCCAAGAGCTATACGGTGATTGACGTAGCCATCGATGTACTACAAGGGCTCGAAGGCCAGTATCAATTCACCTTCGGCGCTAAGCTCACGGTCCAGGAAATTGCCGGGCAACTCTACGCAACGTTGTCGGGCCAACCCCGGTTTCCTGTATACGCCTACGCAGAAGACAACTTCTTTTATCGGGTCGTTGATGCTCAGCTCACCTTCAATCGTGATACGGATGGCGAGGTCGTCTCGGTCACGCTGCACCAGAACGATGCTGACCAGCTTGCACCCAGAATCGACGATCAATAAGGATAAAAAAATGAACCTGATGAAGAGCATCGGTCTGATAATCACATTGCTTGTTTCCCTGAGTGCATGTGAAGAGCCACCATCTGCCTTTGATCCCGTCACCATGGATCCTGAGATCACCGACCCGGACCACAGGCCGACTGTGGTTGAACTTTCTTTCGACAGCCATGGAGCAAATCTCAACGGCCATCTGTATATCGCCAATGGCGCTGGCCCGCATCCGACCATCATCTTGCTGCACGGCTTTCCGGGTAATGAGAAGAACCTCGATCTTGCCCAGTCCCTTCGCCGCGCGGGCTACAACGTTTTGTTCTTTCACTATCGGGGCGCATGGGGAAGCGAGGGCGATTACAGCTTTCAAAATGTGGTCGACGATGTGGGATCAGCGCTAACCCTGATGCGCTCGGAAAAAGCGCAAGCGAAATATCGGGTCGATCCGAATCGTCTCATCCTGGTGGGTCATTCTGTGGGTGGTTTTGCCGCGTTGATGGGCGCAGCGAGGGACCCGGCAATTTCCTGCGTTGCTGCAATTGCGCCGGCAAACCTGGGTTTGTACGGCGCTATCTTCGAAGACCCCGAAGTTGCCGGGTCGTTCGCAGACTATGTCGATGGCGCGGGGCCAATTGCCGGAATGAGCGGCGCAGCTGCTGTCAATGAAGTCATCACTAATGCAGATGCATTCGACCTGCGCATGCTGGCATCGCAATTGAACGGAAAATCAGTCCTGCTGCTGGCCGGGGACAAAGATACGGATGTGCCTCCGGATCCGTTTCATCATTCGCTTGTGGCGGCTTATGAAGTCGAACCCGGGATCGAATTACGACACAGGGTATTTGACGCCGATCACTCGTTTTCATGGGCGCGCATCGCGTTGACCCGGGAAGTGCTCGATTGGCTGGATAGCAGTTGCTTATGATCTGTTAGCCAACCGCTGTTTGGAGTTGGGCATAGCCCCTGAGGATCCGGACTGGAAACTGATGAATCGTGACTGGGCAAAACCATTCGATAAGACGGCACCTCAGCGCCTGAAACGACAACTAGGATGTGGGTCGCCATCCCGTCAATGGCCGAAGTTACTATCAGTCATTGGTTGCAATGATATAATCCTGATCTTAGGCTAAGACCAGCTTCGTACGGGAAATAAATTGGATCCTGTCCCTTTTCAAGCATGCGTGGTTTTCTGACACTGTTTATCGCCGCAGCCGGTTTCTATGGTCTGCTGGCGCTGATGTTGTTTTTGTTCCAGGACAGGATGGTGTTTCTAGCCAATCTTCCGGGTCGAGCCCTGACCGCTACTCCGCAAGACGCCGGATTCGAATATGAAGATGTCACGCTGGAAACCAGTGATGGGGTGAAATTGCACGGCTGGTATATACCGGCAGCGCAAGCCAGCGGTGTCGTCCTGTTCTTGCATGGCAACGCCGGCAATATTTCCCACCGCCTCGACAGCATCGCGATCTTTCGCGAACTGGGGCTGGACACGCTGATCATCGACTATCGTGGCTATGGCCGAAGCGAGGGAAAACCCAGTGAGCGTGGAACCTATCTCGATGCCGAGGCTGCCTGGCATTACCTGGTCAACAGCCGGGGGGTGGCAGCGGAATGAATCATCGTTTTTGGCCGCTCGCTGGGCGGCGCGGTTGCTGCCTGGCTGGCGAACCAATACAAGCCGGCGGCGCTGATTATCGAATCCAGCTTTAGCTCGGCGCTGGATATGGCGCGCAAGCTTTACCCTTTTATGCCGGTGCGCCTGATCACCAGGCTGGAATACCCGGTGAGCGAATTCGTGAGCGGACTGCGATGTCCGCTGCTTGTGGTCCACAGCCGCGACGATGAGATCATTCCCTTTGCCATGGCCGAGGTGAATTACGCCTCGGCGGCGGAGCCCAAGTCGCTGTTGGAAATCTGGGGCGACCACAACAACGGATTCCTGCTGAGCAGGGATCGCTATTTGCCTGGACTCAATGAATTTATTCAAAAAAATCTACCACAGTAAGGCCGCAGTTTTCATGCTGCTGGCGACTGCGTCTTTTGTGACAAACGCAGATGAGCCGCAGTATGCGCTCGACCGAGCTGCCATGGTTGCCCAGGTCGAAGAGTATGCGCGGTTTACCGGAGATCACACAGGTGACCAGACATTTGACAAGCGTGTATTGAAATCCATGGCCAGCGTGCAACGTCATGAATTTGTTCCCGAAGCACAAAAGCACTTTGCCTATCAGAATCGTCCCTTGCCGATCGGCTTTGGCCAGACTATTTCCCAACCCTATATCGTGGCATTGATGACCAACCTCATTGAGCCTGACCGCGACGATGTAGTTCTGGAAGTTGGCACCGGTTCCGGGTACCAGGCTGCAATCCTGTCACCGCTCGTAAAAAGCGTCTACAGCATTGAAATAATCAAGCCGCTGGCGAAACAGGCCGCGGCGCGGCTGCAACGGCTTGGCTTTGAAAACGTCACGACCCGCCTGGGCGATGGATATTACGGCTGGGCCGAGCACGCCCCCTTCGACGCCATCGTGGTAACGGCGGCGGCGAGTCACGTGCCGCCATCTCTGGTCAGACAATTGCGTCGTGGAGGACGCATGGTCATCCCGGTCGGTGGCCGGTTCCTGACCCAGCAACTGTTGTTGGTCGAAAAGAGCGAAACAGGTGAAGTAAAAACGCGGCAAATCATTCCCGTCAGATTTGTACCACTAACGGGCACCCACTAGGCACGATCCTCCAGGGAAAACACGGATCAGGAAGAACATGGTGACAGCACGCAACCGTCGCTTCGTATTTTTTTCTGTATCGTTCATTTCCGCGGCCGCAATCGGCTATGAGATTTTATTGATGCGATTGCTTTCGATCGTGCAATGGCATCATTTTGCTTACATGGTCATTAGCCTGGCGCTCCTTGGCT
>JAPUHG010000048.1 GCA_027297845.1 Gammaproteobacteria bacterium
TCTCCAGAGGAGACACTCAAAACTGAGCGTTCAGTGACTCCTTTCGGCCAGGAGCCGACACTCAAAATTCATGGATTAACTTCGGCTTACGGCACATTGGAGTCATTCATGTGAATAACACGAACTAGTGCTTACGGCCAGGAACCGACAATCGTTCCAGAATGAAGGTATTGTGAATAAATTCGCCTAGGGGCCAGTCGGGAATGCCTGTATTCTAGGCGCAGATTTCGCAATCGGCGATGATAGCCGACAATCTCAACTCCGCGACTACACGCTCTGCTCCTGACGCCAGATTAACGAACTATGACCCGCACTGATAACAATTTTCCGGTAAGGATAACGGCAGTTATATTACTGATTGCCGGCTTGCAACTGGCGATCACGTTGCCCGCGTTCGGACAGTCCGCAGTATCCTCGGAAGCAGGTGTCACGCTCGAAATGCTCGAGAGTCGATTCCAGGAAACGGATGCATCGGCAGAACTGGATGAGGCCAACAAAACCAAGTTACTCGATTATTACCGCAAGGCCATCAGTCTGGTTGAGCAACAACGCAGCTATGAAGTTTCCACCCTGGAGTTCATCAAGGCCAGGGAATCGGCGCCAAGGCAAGCGGAAAGGCTGCGCAAGCAACTGGAAAAGCTTGAAAGCAGGTCGCCTCAGAAACTTCCGGATTCATTACTGCGCAAGAAGCTGCCACAGCTAGAACAGCAATTACTCGGCGAAAAGGCGGATCTGACGGGTCTAACCACCCGTCTGTGGGAGCTCGAAGTATTGCTGGAAACACAGGCAACACGTTCGCAGCAGGTACGCGAGCGGCTTAACGAAGCCAAACAACGACAACCGGAAGTTGCGGACGCCCTGCAAACACCGACACCCGAAGGTGAACTGAATCGCCTGGTCGAAGCCCGGCGCTGGTCGCTGGAGCACGATACCAGGGCGCTCGTCGCCGAGATCGAGATGCTGGACCAGGAATTACTGAGTCAGCCAATGCGGGGCGAATTACTCGGCGTGCAACGCGATAAGGCGACGTTGGAACTGAATCGCCAACAAAATTATGTCCAACTGCTTGAATCGAAGGTCGTCGAACGACGTCAGAGCGATGCGGAAACGGTTAAAGAAGAGACCGCAGAAACGGAGCGGCAGTCTTTCGGCAAACACACCCTGTTGCAGGAGCTGGCGCAGAAAAATTCGCTATTAAGCGAGGAATTGAACGCACTGGTAACCGAACTGGAGAACATTACCGCCGAAGAAAACGCTGCCGCCAGCCGCGCCAAGCGAATCGACGACAATTTTCGCCTGGCGCGTCAGAAGCTCGATATCGCCGGTTTGAGCGAGGCGCTAGGGCAGGTTCTGTTGGAACAGCGACGCGGTTTGCCCGATTCAGGAGATTTTAAAGCAGCGGAAGAGCGCCGCAAACGCCTGCTGATCGAATCCAGTTTGCGCCAGATACGCAACCAGCAGGAACGGGCCCGTTTGCGGGATATCAATCTTTATGTCGATGATCTCATGCTTCCCCTGTCGGAAACCTGGAATAACCTGTTACGCGACGACGTACTGGCGCTGGCCGAGTTGCGGCGTGATTTGCTCGACAAGGCCATTGCCGCGGATGACACCTATTTGCAGACCCTGGGTGAACTCGATTTTACCCAACGGAATTTGACGGAAATAGCGACGGCTTACAACAAGTTTCTTAATGAGCGCCTGTTGTGGATTCGTACCGGCAAGCTACCTTCATGGGAAACGCTGGATACGGTCGCCCGAAATATTGGTGTCTTTTTCTCACCCGAGCACTGGCTCGAGTTGGGTTCGGCGCTGTTGCTACCCGACTCTTTCCCGTGGGTGTTGCTGATCGGCCTGGCGATTTTTGCCCTGTTGTTGAAGAAGACACCGGCGTTGCGCGCTTCACTCGAACGCAGCGGCCGCAACGTCGGGCAATTGCGCCACGATCGTTTCATTACCACCTTGAGAGCACTGATTCTGACACTGGTGCTAGCACTACCCTGGCCGATATTGTTTACCGCGCTGGGTTTGCATCTGCAATATGTACAGAACATCGAATCGCTCGATCTAGAAACTCACATTTACCGGGCCGCGATATGGACCGGTGAGTTCGCGCCGGCGATCGGTGCAGCATTTTATGAAATTTCCCTGTACTTCTTTTACTTTATTGCGTTTCGTGTTTTTTGCGAACGCGATGGACTGGCGGTCGCGCATTTTGGCTGGAGCACAACAACCACCGACCAACTGCGCGAAGATATGCGTCGACTGATGTCGGTTTTCTTGCCATCGGGCTTTTTTCTGATAGCGGCTATAAGCTACGATCCCGCCGCCCAGGCCGGTGGTTTAAGCCGGCTGTTTTTCGTCATCGTCATGGTCGCGTTGGCCTGGTTCTTCGGTCGAATCCTGATGCCGCGTCGAGGCGCGTTGCGTGAGTTCTATGCGGCCAACCCGGGCAATCTGCTGACCTGGTTTCGCTACCTTTGGCTCGGGCTCGGTCTCGCGATTCCAGTGATTCTGGCGGTACTGGCAGTGGTTGGTTATGTGTATACCGCCGCAGAGTTCAGTGACCACCTGATCAACACGGTGTGGATGATCGTCGCGATTATCCTGATCAACCAGCTCGTCGTGCGCTGGATATTGCTGACCGAGCGTCGGTTGGCATTTAACGATGCGCTGGAAAGGCATCGTGCGCAGCGCGCCGCAAAAGAATCCGCCGAGAACGAAAGCGCTCCCGGTGAGGTTGATCCATTGCAATTTGAAGAACCCGAGATCGATTTCGGGGCACTTAGCGACGACACCACCAAGCTGATTAGAACAGCGTTGGTCCTGGTCGCCGCGGTTGGACTATGGGTGATCTGGTCGCCCGTGCTACCGGCTTTCGGTATCCTGGATACAATCTCCCTGTGGCAGTACAGCACGGTGGTTGACGGTGTGGAGAAACTGGCTTCGGTAACGCTCAAGGACTTGATCCTCGGCCTGCTGACTATCCTGATCATTATTGCCGGTGCGCGCCGCCTGCCCGCGCTGCTCGAGATTGTGTTACTGGCGCGGCTTAACATCACCGCCGGCAGCCGCTATGCCATTACAACCTTGACCCAGTATGCGATCATCGCCATCGGAGTGGTGCTCGTGTTCAGCCTGCTGGGCGGCAAATGGTCGGAAATCCAGTGGTTGATTGCTGCGCTGGGCATCGGTATCGGTTTCGGCCTGCAGGAAATCGTGGCAAATTTTATCTGCGGCCTGATTTTGCTGTTTGAACGCCCAATTCGTATCGGTGACGTGGTCACGGTGGGCGACACGGACGGGGTTGTAACCAAGATACGCATCCGCTCGACCACAATCCGTGGCTGGGATCAGAAGGAACTGCTGGTGCCCAACAAGGAATTTATCACCGGCCGATTACTGAACTGGACGCTGTCGGATCCGGTTACGCGCATCGTCATTCCGGTCGGCATCGCTTATGGCAGCGATGTCACGCGTGCTATCCAGTTGGTTCAGGAAGCAGCCGATCAACATGAGCGCGTGATCGACGAACCGCCATACAAGGTGACATTCGAAAACTTCGCCGACAGTTCGCTCACCATCATGCTGCGTTGTTTCGTCGGCTCGATGGACTACTGGCGACAAACCACGAGCGAGCTTAACCAGGCGATTAACAACAAATTCACCGAGGCCGGCATTGTAATTGCGTTTCCGCAGCGCGATATCCACCTCGATGCCTCGCAACCGCTGGATGTACGCATACATCGGGTATCGCCCGACGAAACCTAGCGAAAAGATCAACTCGCTAACCGTTATGCCAGTGCTTGCGCCATTCGTTCGAGTATAGCCCGGACTTCATCGCAAACTGCGCAACCGCCCACGGATTGCTGAACACAATTATTGTATCGAATGTCTCGGTTGGGTCGTTTTTTGCCGCTCGTCGAGGATTTCCCAGCGTCCGCTTATTCGATTTTCGAGGGTTTTTGAAAGAGGATTCGCAGTTAATGCACGAACCTGGGCATTCTAACGCCGATACACCTTAGAAAATAAGTATCTACAGAAAAATTCGTGGGTAGCATAGAAAGAATTAAT
>JAPUHG010000049.1 GCA_027297845.1 Gammaproteobacteria bacterium
GAAAATTTCGCGACGTTTGCTACGTTCAATCAAACCATTGGACCGCTGTACCGTTTGATGGGCCGCCCGGTAACACCCGCCTGGGACATCAAAGGATGGCAGTTTGAAACGACGAACGGCAGCACGGATGAAAGCGGACAACAACTGACCATCAAATCTCGCATATCCAATCGGTCAACCCAGGCATTGCCCTTCCCGCTGGTCCACGTATCACTTGTTGACCGTTGGGAAGAAATCGTTGCCAGTCGCGTGCTCGAACCGAAGGAGTATCTGGTCGGAAACCCGGACCCGGGCAGGCCGGTTACAGCAGGAGATAACTTCACTGCCGTCATCACAATTGCCACACCGGCAGAGGAAGTGACCGGCTTCAAACTCAATGTCTGTTATCGACTCGACTCCGCCCGTTTGAGCTGCGCAATAGAAGACTTCGAGTAAGCGCCGATAATCCGGCCAGGATACGGGAAAGAAATTCCGGGTAGAATCACTTCCGTGAAGATTGGCCCTTACCAACTGAATAGCCCGTTTCTGCTGGCCCCGATGGCTGGCATTACAGATGCACCCTTTCGCAAGCTTTGCCGGCAATTTGGTGCGGGCATGACCAGCTCGGAGATGACGACAGCTGACATGAGCCTGTGGCATACCGCAAAGTCGCAACACAGACTGGATCTGGATATGGATGCCGAGCCTCGGGTTGTACAGATTGCCGGGTCCGATCCGGGTCAACTCGCCCTCGCCGCCCGGCACTGCGTGGATCGCGGCGCACAGATAATAGACATTAATATGGGTTGCCCGGCCAAGAAAGTGTGCCGAAAACTGGCGGGTTCAGCCTTGTTGCAAGACACGGACCTGGTGCAACGAATTCTTGAGCGTGTCGTGACAGCAGTTCCGGTGCCTGTCACCCTGAAAATTCGTACTGGCTGGGATACCGAGCACCGAAACGGCATCGAAATCGCACGCATTGCCGAGGAATGTGGCATCCAGGCACTGGCTGTTCACGGGCGCACGCGCGCATGCCGATTCAAGGGTGTCGCAGAATATGAAACGATCGCGCGAATTAAGGATGCGGTGACAATCCCGGTGATTGCAAACGGAGATATCACAACACCGGAGAAGTCGCTTGAAGTTTTAAACGTAAGCTCCGCTGATGCTTTGATGATTGGCCGAGGTGCACAGGGACGACCGTGGGTTTTCCGCGAGCTGAATCACTACTATGCGACCGGCGAAAATGTCGTGCCGCTAGAATTAAGCGAAGTCCGTGATACTATGCTCGGCCACCTTGACGACCTGTACCGTTTTTATGGGGAAAAAACCGGTGTTCGGGTGGCTCGCAAACACCTCAAATGGTATTGCACCAGTCTGGACCAATCAGACTTGTTCAGGTCCCAGGTGGTACGCGTCGATAGTGCTTGCGAGCAGATGCGCCTGACACGAGAATATTTCAATAGTCAGGTTGCAAATGAGTCAGCGGCTGCGTAGCAAGAACATTGGTGTGCTGCGCCATTTTACTAACAACAACGGCTTGTCAGGAATTTCATCAAGTGACCCAGCAAAAAAAGAGCAAAAAGAAGGAGTCGGCGACCTCGAAGCTCAACAAACCGCTGCGCAAGCACACCGAAGAAGCCTTGAATCAGTATTTTGCGAGCTTGAATGGCGATCGGCCCGGTGACCTCTATCACCTGGTATTGGGCGAGGTCGAAGAACCGCTTTTTAAGGCTGTCATGGATTACACGGGCGGCAACCAGAGTCAGGCAGCAGGCATCTTGGGACTGAATCGCGGCACTCTGCGCAAAAAACTAAAATCCTATTCGATTTCCTAGTTGGAATACGACTCACCCGGGTTAAAGGCTTTTCATGTTAACGGTTCGCCGCGCGCTTATCAGCGTATCTGACAAGCGAGGATTGATTCCATTCGCAAGGGGGCTACACGAACTCGGCATCGAAATTTTGTCCACTGGCGGCACGTGCCAGCAACTTGTTGAAGCGGGAATTCCTGCCGTTGAAGTTGCCGCGAAAACGGGTTTCCCGGAGATTATGGGAGGCCGGGTCAAGACGCTCCACCCCATCATACATGGTGGCCTTTTGGGGCGGCGCGGCCAGGATGATGCCGTAATGGATGAGCATGGTATCGAACCCATCGATTTACTGGCAGTGAACCTCTATCCGTTTGAAGAGACGATCAGCCGGCCTGGTGTGACCTTGTCGGAGGCGATCGAGAATATCGATATAGGCGGCCCTGCCATGATCCGGGCCGCCTCAAAAAATCACGGCGACGTTGCAGTCGTCGTCGACCCGGATGACTACGAGGACCTTCTTGAGTCGCTGAACGACAACAAGCTTTCGCTGAATTACCGCCGGCAACTCGCAGCAAAGGCATACGCGCACACGGCGCTCTACGATACGGCCATCACGCGCTACCTGTCCGATCCGGATGGGAACGACGAATTGGGCGACCGATTCCTGCATGCAGGCAGCCGCATCTCGAAACTCCGCTACGGGGAAAACCCACACCAGGAAGCAGCGTTCTATCGCGACCCGGCACCCGCTGCCGGTTCGATGGCGACAGCCCGGCAATTGCAGGGCAAGGAATTGTCGTTCAACAATATTGCCGATACAGATGCC
>JAPUHG010000005.1 GCA_027297845.1 Gammaproteobacteria bacterium
GGCGCCAGGCACAAAAAAACCAGCCATTGAAGTCTGCGTTTCCTCATCATTGACTGAAACTCTCGTCCTCTGACTGTGTTGCGGAACCCGCCTGATTTTCCGGATCAGCGGTCGCATCTTCCTGCCCGATGATCTCATACAGCACATTTCGCCGCACCGGAGACGGAGAAAACTCGCTGTGCTCTATCAGATAATTCGTCAATCTCACTGTCACCCGTGGCTCGACATTGAGCGGAGCGGAGCTGGGCGGAACGATATAACTGGGATTATCCGCGCTCGCAATACCCGGCGAATCGCTCTCCAGTAATATGCCGGCGCCCGGTAAACTGATAATCGCCAGTGCCGCCACCCCGGCCGCAACCGCAATACCAATCAGCGGGCGGGTCAATCTATGGTTGCCAAAACCCGCCCCCCCCCGGTGCGCGGCTTCTTCATCCAGTTCAACACTTACCCTTTCGGCAAGGCCAATAGCCAGCATATCGCCGTGCCCCACGCGCATCGCGTTACCAATCAGCGAGTAGCGGCCGAATTTTGCCTGGCTTGCCTGATCGCCGCATATCCTCGCAAGAAGCAGCGGTTGCTCCCTGGATGCCAGTTCATCATCGATTAGCGCCGACAACTGGTCGCCGCCCAATTCATTCGTCTTCATGTCTTTATCAATCCGTTTATTGCTCATCGTTCAATCCAGTAAGGGCCGGAGTTTCTTGTCGATCGCCTCGCGGGCCCTGAATATCCTCGATCGCACCGTGCCAACCGGGCACTCCATGGTTCGTGCAATCTCCTCGTAAGTCATGCCATCCAGCTCACGGAGAATAATCGCCATACGCAGGTCCTCCGGCAAATGCTGTATCGCACGGTTGACGGTGTCCCTGATCTCCTCGCTCAGCACCAGGCCCTCAGGTGTATCGCCGTCACTCAAACGACTCTGCATGTCATATTGATCGGGATCCTGCGGATCCAGATCGTAATCCAGCGGCCTCCGTCTCGCTGCCACCAGGTGGTTCTTGGCGGTATTGATAGCGATCCGGTAAAGCCACGTATAAAAAGCGCTATCGCCCCTGAACCTGGGCAAGGCGCGATACGCCTTCAAAAAAGCTTCCTGCGCCACATCCATCGCCTCGGAGGGGTCACGAATGTAACGCATGATCACCTTGATCACCTTGTGCTGGTACTTGAGCACCAGCACGTCAAACGCTTTCTTGTCGCCTTTTTGAACCCTGACGACCAGCTTTTGATCAACGGCGCGCTCGCTCATGGCTTTCGTACCGCCCACGGGCAGGCACTACCGCAACCACTGAAATAGACCCGGTCACCGGTCAAAAGTTCTGCAAAAAAAGGCCTGAATTCAGTCATTTGAGGATTCGGTCACAAACGAATTCGATTGGGGTCTGCGCAGCATGAGAAATTTCTGCCGTGCAGACTCCTAAGTCTCCCTATTTCTATGCTGCTATGCAATATTTGCCAGCTTCAATGCTGCCCGGAACCGGCGAAAATTCTCCCTGGAGCGCTGTGGGCGAAAAAAATGCGCGCTTTTTCGGTCGCGATTTTCGTCCACCCAGCACAGCTTGATACCCCAGAGAAAACGACAGTCGTTGGCGATCAGGGTAGCACTCTGCCAATGGCCGGACCGGCTCTGCAACCGCCAGCCGTTATTTTGCCAGCGCACCCGCCTGATCGAGCGTGAATCTGCGCCTTGAACGAAGCGGCGCCATTCATACCAGGATCCGGCCAGCAGTACTCCGCCGGCAGCCAGTTTCGCCGCTACCGGCAGCGAACTGAGCAACAAACCCACTGCGGCCAACAACCATCCGGTGCCCAGCCAGGTTGCGATGGGCAGGACCGGCCCTGCATCAATCGTGAGGACAGGTGAGGATTTGTTTGACGAGAGTTTTGAAGTCAGCATCGGCAGGAACTACGCCTTTGAGTAAATAATCGGCCAATTGCGGGTCCTGCAAATCCAGGAAATCCGCGAACACCTCTTTCTGCTTCCCATCCGTGGCCTCGAAACGGGATTTGAGGAATCTTTCAAGCAGAATATCCAGCTCTTTCATGCCACGACGACAGCGCCAGCGCATCCGAGCATCATCCTGTCCAGTCATGTGAATCGCGTTCGCTCAATGCTGACGTTCGAGCATCATTTTCTTGATCTCGGCGATTGCCAGGGCCGGGTTGAGCCCCTTCGGACAGGTATTCGTGCAGTTCATGATCGTATGACAGCGATACAGCCTGAATGGATCTTCGAGTTGATCCAGCCGTTCACCCGCGGCCTCATCACGACTGTCAACCAGCCAGCGGTACGCCTGCAACAATGTCGCCGGACCCAGGTAGCGATCGTCGTTCCACCAGTAACTCGGACAAGCGGTCGAACAGCAGGCACACAGGATGCAGGCCGATGGCTCGTTGATTTTCTCCTGGTCTTCTTTGGACTGCAGCCGCTCACTATCCGGTGGTGGCGTGGTCTGGCTCTGCAACCACGGTTTGATCGATGCGTATTGAGCATAGAAATTGCTCATATCCGGGATCAGGTCTTTGACCACCGGCAAATGTGGCAACGGATAAACCTTGATATCGCCTTTGACGTCATCGATCGCCCGCAAACAGGCGAGGTCATTTGTGCCATCGATATTCATTGCGCAGGACCCACAGATTCCTTCGCGGCAGGAGCGACGAAACGACAAGGTCGGGTCGATCTCGTTCTTTATCTTGATCAGCGCGTCAAGAACCATTGGTCCACAGCTGTCCATATCCACTTCATAGGTATCCATGCGTGGATTGTCTTCATGATCCGGGTCGTAACGATAAACGACCAAGCGACGAACATTGCCGGCCCCGGCGGCCGCCGCAAAAGTCTCGCCCTTGTGAACCTTTGAATTCGCTGGAAGTGTCAGCTGTGCCATGAATACTCCTGTCGGCTTCGTTTGAGTTTAATAGACCCGCGCCGCCGGCGGTATCGATTCGATTTCATCACTAAGAGTCTCGAGTTGGACCGGTCGATAATCCAGGCGAACCTCGCCATCGGGTCCAACCCAGACCAGCGTGTGCTTGAGCCAGTTTTCATCGTCGCGTTCAGGAAAATCTTCCCGCGCATGAGCGCCTCGACTCTCTTGCCGATTGGCCGCCGATTCAATGGCGGCCTTGGCCTGCATCAACAAGTTCTCCAATTCCATGGTTTCCACGAGGTCGGTGTTCCAAATCAACGAACGATCGTGCACCCGGACATCCGCAAAACTATTGTACACCCGATCCAGTTTTTCGATTCCTTCCTGGAGGACCTCGCCGCTGCGGAAAACCGCAGCGTGATTTTGCATGGTTTTTTGCATCCGCAGACGAATTTCCGCGGTGGGCAAACTGCCATTCGCGTTGCGCAGACGATCCAGCCGTTCGACGATGTGCTTGCAGGAGTCTTCCGCCAATGGCTTGTGCCGCGCGCCGGCCTCCACGGTTTCGCCGCAACGCCTGGCGGCAGCCCGTCCAAATACCACCAGGTCGAGCAGTGAATTCGAGCCCAGCCTATTCGCACCGTGAACCGAAACACAGGCGGCCTCACCCACCGCCATCAGACCGGGCACCGGTGTGTTGGCGTCGTCAGCCAATTTGGTGACCGCCTCGCAATGCACATTGGTGGGTATGCCACCCATGTTGTAATGCACGGTCGGCAAGACCGGGATCGGTGCGCGGGTCACATCAACTCCGGCGAAGACCCTGGCGGTTTCGGCGATACCGGGGAGCTGCTCTTCGATCACCTCCGGACCCAGATGCTCCAGGTGCAGATAAATATGATCCTTCTCCGGCCCGACACCCCTGCCCTCACGAATCTCGATGGTCATCGAGCGGCTGACCACATCGCGGCTGGCCAGATCCTTTGCATTGGGCGCGTAGCGCTCCATAAAACGCTCGCCCTCGGAATTGGTCAGATAACCACCCTCACCGCGTACCCCTTCGGTTATCAGCATGCCGGCGCCGTAAACGCCGGTCGGGTGAAACTGAATGAATTCAAGATCCTGCAACGGCAGACCGGCGCGCAAGACCATGCCGCCGCCATCACCGGTACAGGTGTGCGCCGAGGTACAGGAGAAGTAGGCGCGCCCATAGCCGCCGGTTGCCAGGATCGTCTGCTGAGAAATGAATCGATGCAGCGTGCCGTCTTCCAGGCAAAGGGCGACTACACCCCGGCATTCACCGTTTTCCATGATCAGATCGATCGCAAAATACTCGACGAAAAAATCGGCATCGTGTTTCAGCGATTGTTGGTACAGCGCGTGCAACATCGCATGGCCGGTTCGATCGGCGGCCGCGCAGGTTCGTTGCGCCGTCCCCTTGCCAAAATGCGTGGTCATGCCGCCAAACGGTCGCTGGTAAATGCGTCCGTCTTCCGTTCTGGAAAATGGCACACCGTAATGCTCGAGTTCGATAACCGCGTCCGCCGCCTCTTTGCACATATATTCGATGGCGTCCTGATCACCGAGCCAGTCTGAACCCTTGACCGTGTCATACATGTGCCAGCGCCAGTCGTCCTCACCCATATTGCCGAGTGCCGCGCTGATCCCGCCCTGTGCAGCAACGGTGTGGCTGCGCGTTGGAAACACTTTGCTGATACAGGCGGTGGACAAGCCCTGCTCAACCAAACCGAAGGTGGCCCTGAGACCCGCTCCCCCTGCTCCGACTACAACGACGTCGTAGTGGTGGTCGATGAATTCATAATCGGAACTCACGAAAGCCCTCCGACACTGATTCGTAATATGGAAAACACACCGGTCACAGCCAGCAACAGATGGACAAAAACTGAAAACAAAAGACTGCCAACCTTCCAGGCAGACGCGCTCACATAGTCCTCGATGACAATCTGTACACCGAGCTTCGAATGATAGAGCAAAGTCATCACGAAAGATGACAGCAACACCGCGTTGAGCGGGCGAGCCAGCCAGGCCACGGTGTGTTGGTAACCGAAATCACCAATCGCGACGAGAGAAATGATGAACCAGAATCCGAGCACCACCAGCGCAAGGGCGGTAACCCGCTGCATCCACCAGTGTCCGGTACCTTCCTTCGCCGAACCCAGGCCCTTAACCTTGCTTAGCGGTGAACGCAGACTCATACCTGGCCTCCGGGGAGACCGCTGATCGCGATCCAGAAAACCGCCCACATGAGCACGGTAACGATCAGGACCAGCCAGCCGCTGAGATAGGTTCTGCTTATTTCAAAGCCCATGCCCAGGTCCCAGAATAGGTGACGCACACCGTTGTTCAAATGATAGAAAAACGCCAATGAAACAATTGCCAGTACGATTCGTCCGGGAATCGTCGCCAGAATGGCCAGTCGATCCAGCGCCACCGGACCATCCGCGAGCAACATCAGCCAGTAGACCAGGCCAACCGCCGAAAAAGACAACGCAATACCGCTGAGCCGATGAGCAAACGAAAGCAGCGATGTCAGTTGAGGTTTGTAGTGATGAAATGGTGACAGAGGCCGATTGTCATTCGTCATTAGCTGGTTCCCTTGATGCAGAACTTCGGCGGGTCGAAACTTGCCGCTTCGCTACGATTATTTGTCCGTCAGATTGCAATGCTAAAAATCGATGCAACGCCCTGCTTTTTCCCAATCGCCAAAGCGGGTGGGTTCGGGTCCATCGCGTCCGCCGATTTCTTTCGGCCGCGTTTCATGCAGATCACCGGGCTGCTTCGCGCCTCGCGTTTTGGTCTGTGCCCCGGTAACTGGCAATTTCCCATGATCGTCAGAATTTTCAACGCTCGAAGGCCTGTTCTGATGCTGGCTGGACATGCTGCGAGTTTGCCAGAAAGGCATATTTTTTGCACCCTGCAAATAGCGCCATAGCGCCATGATATGGTTAACAGTCGGTAACAGGGATCGATAATCAGTGACTCAGAAAATCAATTCAAACTGGCACGGCCAATTGACCGGAACAAGCATCCTGGCGATCAGCGGCGCCGATGCCGTCGCCTTTCTGCAAGGTCAGCTGAGCAACGATATTGGCAAACTGAGCGACCAACGTTGCCAGTGGTCGGGCTACCACCAACCGGATGGGCGGGTACTTGCCGTACCCTTGGTCATATTGCGAGAAGGCGTCGTCAGTCTGGTCCTGCCAACCGATATTATCAGCGATATCCGTGACCGTTTGTCGCGCTACGTTTTGCGCGCCAAAGTGAAGTTTACGGTCAGCGAATCGAGACTGCTCGGCCTGGGTGGACCGATCCTCGCGGATCTATTGACGGCTTTCCCGTTACCCCAGCCCGGTCGCGTAACCCGGACCCCCGGTGGACTATCGCTGGCGGCTTACGGCAGACGGCGGGTTCTTGCCTGGGGACCACCATCGAGCGGCGACTGGCGGACGATTACAGGCGCGCTGAGCGAGGAACTTGAGTCGGTGTGGCTATTGGAAGACATCCGTGAGGGTATCCCGCGAGTCGTTACCGCCGGCCAGGGACTCTACACGGCACAAATGCTGAATCTGGATCTGATCGATGCCATCAGTTTCAGCAAAGGCTGTTATGCCGGTCAGGAAATTATCGCCCGCACGCAAAACCTGGGAAAAATAAAGCGCCGCCTGTGCCGCATGGGAAGTGAAACAGAAGTTACCGGTAGCGATGTCTGCCTCGCAAACGGTGACAAGATCGGTGAGATTCTGAACCGCCAAAAATCTTCCGCCGATAGTCAGCTGGCCTGCGAATACCTGGCGGTCATTCGCCTCGATCAATGGCAAGCGGATTTATACAGCGACGGCACGCCGCTGATTCATCTCGATCTTCCCTACCCTATTTCGGGCTAGCATCCCGCGAGTCGCGAAGGAGGCGCAGCCTTAACCTCATTTAGGCACGGTTCACTGGTTCAAGATTGTCCATCGTGATATCAGGTTTGACCGAGGCCGCCGTATCCTGCCTGTTTAAGTCTGCATGTCACCCCGGATCGCGAGGCGTGGGTGAGGAATCGGACGACTGAGCGCGGGTCTGGAGGGAAACCCATAGCCACAGAGCTATGGGTTGAGTGAAGGCCAAGCTCAGGTGTTCAAGAACCAGCCAGGATCGCGATAGGCGCCCGCCGTGGTGATATGCAGGCTACATGAACTGCGTGCCGCATCGAGCTGGGGGTAGAAACT
>JAPUHG010000050.1 GCA_027297845.1 Gammaproteobacteria bacterium
CTAAAACTGATTGCCGCCGCGACCCGCATGCCCGCCTGGGTATAGCAAGGTAACCAGGAGTAAGCTAGCCGCCTGCGCATTGATTGTCGGTTGGAACTCGTGGAAAACCAACTAGGAGTTCGCACCCGGAGTTCCTCGGGCGACCAGGCAAAAAGGGAAGAGGGTGAGCGCATGCTCCGCCAGGTAGGGCCCGACGATCGTATCGTCGCCCTGGATGTGAAGGGAAAATCGCTCGATACGGAAGGACTGGCCAGGCGCCTGGAAGACTGGCGTCAGGATGGCCGGAACGTCGCGTTGTTGATTGGTGGCCCGGACGGGCTCGCCGATACCTGTCTGCAAAAAGCCGAATTCAGCCTGTCTCTTTCCGCACTGACCCTGCCGCACGGGATGGTCCGGGTACTGTTGGCCGAGCAGATTTACCGCGCCTGGAGCCTGTTGCATAATCACCCTTATCACCGCGCCTGACAGACGGCTTGCCAGCCTCGCTGCGATGCCACAAACTCATCGGATGTCTGCCATGACGCTATGCCTTGCTTCGCGTTCGGAGCGCCGTCAGCAATTGCTGCGGCAGATTGGTGTGGAATTTTGCTGCCAGGCGGCCGACGTGGACGAAGCCAGCCAGCCGGGCGAACAACCTGCCGCCTATGTCGAGCGGCTGGCTGTTGAGAAGGCGCAGGATGTCGCCGGAAAGCCTGCCCAGGCGAAAATGGCGGTGCTGGCCGCCGATACCGCAGTCGTCCTGAGCAACCGGATTTTCGGTAAACCGGTGGATCGGGAGGATGCCCGGGAAATGTTGCAGGCCTTGTCGGGCAAGAGCCACCAGGTTTTCACTGCGATAGCCATATCGGCAAATGGCAAAACAGACACGCGGCTTAGCATCAGTGAGGTCTCGGTCCGGCCACTCACAGACGCGCTGATCGAGCAATACTGGCAGACCGGGGAGCCCGCCGGCAAGGCAGGCGGATACGCTATCCAGGGCTTTGCCGCCGGCTTTATCCAATGCCTCACCGGCAGTTATAGCGGGGTGATGGGGCTGCCTCTTTGTGAAACCGTGGAGCTGTTTGAGCAGGCCGGTGTTGGCTGGGCTTTGTGGCATGGACGGATCAATCCATGAGGGCTAAAGAAATCCTGGTTAATGTCTCTCCCCGGGAAGTGCGCGCTGCAGTCGTTGAAAACGGCGTCGTGCAGGAAGTCTATATCGAGCGCGCCAGCCATCGCGGACTGATCGGCAATATATACAAGGGAAAAGCATCGCGGGTTCTGCCCGGCATGCAGGCGGCATTTATAGATCTCGGTCTTGTGCGCACGGGATTTCTGCATGTCTCGAACATTGCCAATAGCAGGCAGGATAATGAGGGCACAGAGGCCGACGATATTCGCGACTTGGTCAGCGAGGGCCAGGAACTGTTGGTCCAGGTGCTCAAGGATCCGCTTGGCAGCAAAGGGGCGAGGCTGACCACATTCGTCACTTTTCCTTCGCGCTACCTGGTTTATCTGCCGCGCGGCAACGGTATCGGCATATCAACGCGGATCGAGGACGAGGATGAGAAACAGCGTCTGAAAGATTTGCTCGCGACGATGACGGATGACCAGCAAAAGGGCGGGTTTATCGTCAGGACGGCAGCCGAGGGCGCCGATTTTGACGCTCTGCGTGCAGACATGATGTTCTTGCTGCGGCTTTGGGAAATTGTCGAAAAAAATTACGCGAGTATGCCCGCGGGAGAAATTGTCCATGCAGATCTCGATCTGCCGCTACGGATTCTTCGTGATTTGCTCGGCGATGACATGGAACGTATCCGTGTCGACTCCGCTGGGGACCTGGTCGAAATGAAGGAATTTGCGACGACTTTCATCCCGGAGCTGGCGCCACGCATCGAGGAGTACACGGATGAACGGCCAATCTTTGACTTGTACGGCATCGAAGACGAGATCCACCGGGCGCTGGGCCGGACCGTACCGCTGAAATCGGGCGGCTACCTGGTGATCGACCAGACCGAGGCGATGACCACCATTGACATCAATACCGGTGGTTATGTCGGTCATCGCAATCTGGAGGAGACCATTTTCCGCACCAACCTCGAAGCGACGGTTGCGATTGCCCGGCAACTGCGGCTGAGGAACCTGGGCGGGATCATCATTCTGGATTTCATCGATATGGATGAACCGGAGCATCGCTCGCAGGTGCTACAGGCGCTGGAGAAGTCGCTGGCCCGGGACCACGCGAGAAACAATATCAGCGTGATCTCCGAGCTTGGCCTGGTCGAGATGACCCGCAAACGTGTCCGCGAAAGCCTTGAACATGTGCTTTGCTATGCTTGTCCAAGTTGTGACGGCCGTGGTTTTTTGAAAACACCGGAAACGATATGTTACGAAATATTCCGGGAAATACTGCGCCAGAATCGGCAATTCGATTTCCAGGAATTGCTGGTGTTGGCATACCCGGAAGTCATCGAGTTACTGGTCGACGAGGAATCCGCAAGCCTTGCAGAGCTGGAAGAACTTACCGGCAAGCCAATCCGGCTGCAAAGCGAGTCGCTGTATGCCCAGGACCAGTTTGATGTGATGTTGATGTGAGATCTTTGTTATTGCCATGACGCTGAGACGCAGGATACTCAACTGGATTGCTTCAACGGTGGCAATATTTGTCATCCTGCTCGCCATATTGCTTGGCCTGTTCAGGCTGGCCGCGGCACAGCTTCCGGCGTACCGTGCCGATCTCGAGGAAAAGGCCAGCATTGCGGTCGGCTTGCCGGTGCGTTTTGGTGCGGTGGATGCACGATTGGGTTTGAGCGGGCCGGAACTGATTTTCCATGACGCCCGGGTGCTGGATCCGGATAGCGGCGCGGTACTGGTTCGCGCGCGCAGGGGCGGCGTTACCCTCGATCTTTTGGCTATGATCCGCGATGGGAAGATCAGTGCAACCCGCGTATTTCTGGATGGCGCCACCCTCAAGCTCGAACGAACCCGAGACGGTTTGGTGCGAATCCCGGGGCTGGAAACGACGGGCGCCGGTTCGGGCGATGGTTTGAGTGCGAGCGAACTTCCGCTGGGAATATTCGAACTCACCCATACAAACTTAGTTGTAGAGGATCTGGGAAACGAGCTTGGGCCATGGAGTTTCCGGGATGTTGAACTGCAGGTTCAAAACAATGGCCGGAACATCATCATTAACGGACGCGTCGAACTACCCGATGATCTCGGCGAGTCTCTAACCGTGCGAGCGGAGTTGAACGATATAGCTGGCGGCGAGGATATCGAGCGTTGGCAAGCGCATGTTCAGGCAGTACAGCTGAATTTTTCAAATTTGTCGGGATTGACGCCGGAACGGTTTCGGGTAATCGAAGAAGGCAGCGGAGACTTGGGTTTGCATGTGTTTGTCGAGGGCGGCCAACTGGATCATGCCAGCGTCAGGATGGATCTCGATGATGTCAGAATTTTTCTTTCCCCGGGGTCCGCTGCATCGATTGGCTACCAATCGATAGAAGGCCGCCTGGAGCTGGACAGGGTCAGTAACGGCTGGTCGGTCGTCGGCAAGGGAATTCAAATAGAGCAGACTGGCCGGACCTGGGAAAGATGCGATATTCAATTCGATTATTTCGATCTGCCAGCGGGGGAATCCGTTGGTTGGCCGGCCAACGTGGGTTATGAAATAAACGTTAGCGCCAGCTTTGTCGGTATCGAGGAGCTCGCGGTCCTCGCAGGCTGGTTACCGGGCAAGGAGATTAGGGACCGGATTCTGGAAGTTCGTCCTGCGGGACGTTTGCGCAACCTTTCCGTGAACTACAAAGATCGTGGTCAGGAAAAAGGCGAATACCAGGTAAGTACCGAATTCGAAGATTTGGCTTTGCCGAGCCGGGAGGGCGTGCCGGGGTTGCGTGGCGTTTCCGGGCAACTCTCCGCTACTAACGATGGCGGGGAAATCAGCCTGCACAGCAAAGCCCTGGAACTGGACGCAGCAGGGATGTTCCGCGCACCGTTGTTGTTCGATGCGGTCAGTGGCGAACTGAAGTGGCGGCAGTCGGTGGATGGTCTGCAAGTCTCGGCGAGAAATCTGACGATTCGGCGCCAGGCCATGCAAGTGGTTACCACGGCGACCGTCGACTGGCCGGACAATGGTGAGCCACAGATCCAGTTGAACACGCAGGTCAGCGATCTCCAGGTAGCGGACATTTCGGCGCTTTTGCCGGTCGGGGTTATGCGCGAGAACCTGATTTACTGGCTGGACAACGCACTCCTGGCTGGCTCCATTCCCGAAGCAAAGCTGGTTATCGACGGGCCGCTGAAAAAGATTCCG
>JAPUHG010000051.1 GCA_027297845.1 Gammaproteobacteria bacterium
ATCTATTTTCTGATCATCGGACTGTGGCTGATTCGATTGTTCAGAAGATTCCGCAAAGCCTGAAAGGCAGCAACCAGTATCAGAGCCGATGAGACTCCTGCGCAGGGCAATCTTCATTGGTCAACGCCGCTAGTTTCACATACATCGCTGGTCTTGCTTCGTTGTGAAACGGAACTGAGTCCAGTGTTGCACTCACACTGAGCAACTCCCCTGCAAGAAAAGACTCGTGTTCGGGAACGATGCAACCGATCAGTGCGTGTCCGTATAAGAATGCTGTTCCAATCACAAATATTCTGATCACGTTCTTTCCTCCTGAGTACATATACTATGATGCCTCAGGCGTGCTGGAGTTTTAGCGCCTTGTCGTATGCAAACCACCTGCTGCCGCAGCCAGGAGCTGCATTCCCTGTAAGCGGGTCGATGCAAGCACGAATTCCCCCGGTTCGCGCGCCGCACGGACCAAACCGCGCCAATAGACAGGAGTCCACAGGAAATTCGCGTGCAAACGCAACTTTCCCTGTCTTTCCTGGGCCCTGAGCAGGTTGATCGAGCAGGCCAGCAGCTTTTGACGCTCCGCATCGCGAAGACCCAGGACCAGCGAACTCGTTTCCTTTCCACAACCCGCCAGCGACCGACAGAATGTCGCGGCCAGCAATACCAGCGCGGAACCATCGCGGATACCACATTCTCGATATACCGACGATGGCTCCGCACTGGCCATGTGATCCGAAAAATCGACCCGAAATAGAGCGAAGGGACCACCGGCCAGTCTTTTGATCGCTCGTGCATCGAGTTTTCTCAGGCCACAGGGCGGCGGCCGTTGTATTTCGTCACCTGCCGGCGCTGAAATACAACGATCGAGAAAAGCCAGATTCAGATCCAGTAAATCCATGCTTTGTTCGGCTTTTAGAATCATTTCATGTCGGCTCATGTGGCCCAATTCATCAGTGTCCATAGTGCAATCTCCCTGGTTTGCATAAAAAATAACGGTTGAAAAAGAAGAAATAAAGGTTATTATCTATCAGAATTGGTCAAAAAGGAACATTTAAGGCAGTATTATGAAAGTTACTGAAGAAAGATATCTCCGGGAACGGCACTGTTTCGACCTTGCAATACGAATGATCGGACATGAAGCCAGAACCCAGACCATCCAAAGCTGCACCCGCCTGTCCGAGGATCGGATTCGCAAGCTTTACCGTAACTTCTTCAAGTACTCGACCACGGCAAACATTCGCCGTCACCGCGGCAAGGCGCCCAGACGCTGCGAATATTTCGTCGAAACGCTGGCAACGCAATTTGAGGCGACGACCCTCGCCGCCCTCTTTATTGCCGATGGCATGCTGCTCCAAAAAGCGAGTTCTGCCACGAAGGAGAAAAATCTCGGGTATGGCCATTCTTTTTGCCAGATATACGATCGTTTTCTCGACTTTCACCCGTCTCCACGCATCAGCTTCGACCACGGGTGGTTTCTGCTGGAGGCGTTATCGGATGCAAACGAGCTGGCTTTACGCGCATGCTCGGTCTGCAAAAACTGGTACCCACACGACATCCTCGGGCTGCGCCCATTGAAATGCCCGGGTTGCCGGGTTCTGAAACTGAGCTAAACCTACCAGGTCGGTACCATCGCCACTGATGGCCAGGATTGGTCTTGCCGGTATAATTGCAGCCTGGAGAATCCCTGATGCCAACGAAGCCACACTTTTTCGCCAGTCACCATTTCGATCGTATGGCCCATCGGCGCGATCAGGATACCTGGCTAGAGCAACGGCGCAGCAGCGGCAACTGCTGGTTCCTGCCGGTCGCGGGCAGCAACAATCTGGTCGTAAAAGGGCCACCGCCGGCCGCCGCGCTGCTGACGCTTGAGCAGGTTTCAAAAAAATTGTCCTGCACGCAGATTTATCTCGGTGAATACAAGGAAAAAAGCTGTTTCGCACTGCTGACGGAGCATGAGCATGACTCCAACTGGCCAGACACCGAGTACCAGCAGGTCTTACGGGTCGCGACTCTTATCGATATCGCCGAAGCATCGCTGTTAGCCTACGCGCGGGGAATGAGCATCTGGCACCGGAACCACCGGCATTGCGGTCGCTGTGGCGCAAGCACCGTCAGCTCCCGAGCCGGGCATGTGCTGACTTGTAGCGATGCGGATTGTAGCTGGCAACAGTTCCCGCGGGTGGACCCGGCGATCATTGTCCTGGTCAGTGACGGCGAACGATGCCTGCTCGGCCGCCAGGAATCGTGGGACCAGGGCCGATACTCGACCATTGCCGGATTTGTTGAGCCCGGCGAATCACTGGAAGATGCTGTAATCAGGGAAGTCTATGAGGAAACAGGTATCGTGGCGCGCTCGCCGGTCTATCACTCGTCGCAACCCTGGCCATTCCCGAGTTCATTGATGCTGGGTTTTCAAGCGAGCGCGGCGAGCAGCGATATTCAGTTACACGACGGCGAGCTGGAACATGCCGACTGGTTTAGCCCCGAGGATCTGGCCAGCGGTAAACCGATCAGGCTCGCGCCCAGCGTTTCGATATCGCGCCAGCTGATCAATCACTGGTATTACCAACAAACCGGACGTGATCTCGATACGTCGGGTACACCGCCAAAAGCCTGGTGACATGTGCCTGGTCGTCATAGCTTACGAGCATCATCCACGATATCGCCTGGTACTGGCGGCCAACCGTGATGAGTTTCATCAACGTCCGACTCAGCATGCGCAGTGGTGGCAGGATCAACCTGCGCTCTTGGCCGGGCGGGACCTGGAGGCGGGCGGCACCTGGCTGGGTGTAACCAAGAACGGCAGGCTTGCGCTGGTCACTAATTTCCGCGAACCGGGCAAACGGGCGGCAGGAAAGCGCAGCCGCGGCGAACTGGTCAGCAATTTTCTGATCGACGATCGGCCGGCCGCAAAGTTTGCGGCAGAGCTGTCGAAAGAGATCGATAATTACAGCGGTTTCAATTTGCTGATTTTCGATGGCGAGGAATTCCTGTATTTGTGCAATCGCGGCGATTATCAGCAATCCTTGCAACCCGGCATCCACGGACTGAGTAACCATCGTCTGGACACGCCCTGGCCAAAAGTCGAAAAAACACGCCAGCAATTTGCCGACCAGCTGGCCTCGGATGATATCGATCAGAATAAATTATTTTCCATAATTGGTGACAAACGCCCATTTAATGATAAAGTTTTGCCCGATACCGGGATTGGCCACGAGCTGGAAAAATTGCTGTCGGCGCCATTTGTCATCGGCCGGGAGTATGGCACCCGCTGCTCGACACTGGTGCTCTGGGACCAGGCCGGTGATATCCATTTTACCGAGCGCAGTTTTTCGTCATCCGGAGAAATGGAGCAGGAACACAGCTTCAATATCCGGCTCGACTGATAAGGACCACTAATGAACGATGGCGATAGTGACGACGTAAGAATTTCACCGTATGGATCGTGGTCCTCACCGTTGGGCCTGGACCAGATGGTCGAGAACGTGGTGCGTCTCGCGGAGCCTGAGGTCGCCAATGGTGCGCTGTACTGGATAGAAATCCGGCCCTCCGAAAAAGGCCGCAGCGTTCTGGTCACTTGCGGTGCGGACGGGGAAAAAACCGACTTGACTCCCGCAGAGTACAGCGTGCGAAGCCGGGCGCACGAGTACGGTGGCGGCAGCTATCTTATCGGAGACGACGGCGTCTGGTTTGTCAACAACGCCGATCAATGCATCTACACACAAATTCTGCCTGCTGGGTCCCCGAATCGTCTGACCGCAGCGGGCGAAATGCGCTTTGCCGACATGGAGCTGGACCGGGCACACAATCGACTCATCACAATCTGCGAAGATCACACCAAAGATGGCGAGCCGGAGAATTTTATCGCCGGAGTCGATCTGGATACCGGCGAGATCAGCGTTCTGGTTAGCGGCGCTGATTTTTATAGTAACCCCCGGCTATCGCCGGATCGATCGCGACTGAGCTGGTTGAGCTGGAACCATCCGAATCTTCCCTGGGATACAACCGAGCTTTGGCTGGCCAGCGTAAAGCCAAGCGGCGAAATCTGTGAACAAAGATGTGTAAGCCTGGGCAAGGATGAATCTGTATTTCAGCCGCAATGGTCGCCGAACGGTGAACTCTATTTTGTTTCTGATCGCAGCGGTTGGTGGAACCTGTTTCGTTGCAAAGACGAAACCAGCGAAGTGGTGATCTCGGAACAGGCGGAATGCGGCCTGCCACAGTGGGTGTTCGGCATGTCCACTTACGCATTCCCGGATGCGGAGCACGTCGCGATCGCCACCACCCGAAACGGATCGTGGAAACTCAGCAAATTTGACCTTGAAACAGGCCACCGGAAAACGCTGGCCGACGACTGGACTTCGATCGACGGGGTTGCCGCGGGCGATGGGCGCATTTTGATCCTCGCGGGTGGCGGATCCCGTCCGCTCAGCGTGGTCTCGATAGACTCACAGGGCAACGAAACCGTTTTGAAAAGCGCGATCAGTAGCCTGCTGGATCAATCGACGATCAGCAAGCCTCAGGCCATCACCTTTGCGACTTCGGATGGCGACCATGCACATGGCTTTTTTTATCCACCATCAAATCCTGCCTTTCGCGGTCCTAAAGAGGAAAAGCCTCCACTACTCGTCGTCTGCCATGGCGGCCCGACATCGGCGACTGCGACCACGCTCAAACTGGATGTGCAATTCTGGACCAGCCGCGGATTCGCCGTTTTCGATGTGAACTACCGTGGCAGTACCGGCTATGGCAGAAATTACCGGCAAAAACTTTATGGCACGTGGGGGCTGGCCGATGTCGACGACTGCATTTATGGCGCCAGGTATCTGGCTGAGCAAGGCCTGGTCGATAGCAAGCGCATGGCGATCCGCGGCGGCAGCGCCGGTGGCTATACAGTATTGAGCGCGCTGACCGGGCACGATGAATTCAGCGCTGGTTCCAGTTTTTTTGGCATTGGCGACCTGGCAAGCATGTTTGAGACTACCCATAAGTTCGAGGCCAGCTACGACTACTGGCTGATCGGCCCACCGGAAAACCGCAAGGCGATCGTCGAACAACGATCACCGATAAATTTTGCCAGCCAGATCAAATGTCCGGTCATTTTCTTCCAGGGTCTGGATGACAAGGTCGTACCCCCTGACCAGTCCGTAGCGATGGTTCAGGCTTTGAAAAAAAACCAGGTTCCGGTGGCCTATCTCGAGTATGCAGGCGAGGGTCACGGCTTTCGCCAGTCAAAGAATATCCGCCGCAGCTACGAAGCCGAGTTGTATTTCTTTGGCAAGGTGATGGGTTTTGAACCAGCCGACAAACTAAACGCCGTCGAGATCACTGATCTTTGATATGGCCCGCAAGTTAGCGTTTTCCCAGGACCTGGGTCAGCCAGCGGGCAACATCCCGAATTTCGGGCGGGCACACGCCATGAGCTACAGGATAACTGTGCCATTCCACGGCATAGCCGTGCTCGATCAGAAAATCGCGTGCATTCTCGCCCAACGCCTGCGGCAGAACCGGATCCATGCTGCCGTGACCGAGAAATACCGACGTGGCCTGGTTTTCTTCACTGCAGTAATTCTCGAAACCGTCCTGCAATGGCAGATAACAGGATAATCCCATGATCCCCGCCAGCTTTTGCGGATAGGCCAGCGCGGTTTGCAGGGCGATAGCGCCGCCTTGCGAAAAACCGGCCATCACCGTGTTCTCCGGCGGAACGCCTCTCTGCGCCTCCCGTTCGAGCAAGGCCTCGACCCGCGTCTGGCTATCGCGCATGCCTGCTTCATCTACCGGCCCACCACGATCAAAGGAATAGATGTCGTACCAGGCACGCATGGCCATTCCATTATTGATCGTGACGTTTCTCACCGGCGCATGCGGGAATATGTAGCGTACCGGAAAGGGTAAATTGAGCTCGGTAACAATCGGTTCAAAATCGTGTCCATCCGCACCAAGACCGTGCAGCCACAAAATAGCAGCTTCGGGTTGCCCCCCTGTTTCTACTTCCACCGTTTGCAAATACTCGTCCAATTCAATCCCCATTCGCCGTCGATCCGGCAAAACAGCAGCGATATTAGCCCAGATTATTGATGATTGCTTTCTGGCCCCTGGTCGATCCTGATTCGCCTATCCGTTCCGGGCCCAACGGACCAACCATCGCTGTAGCTGGGCTATACTCTGGGCAAATCAATAGTCGAGACCGTAATGAAAAGTCGCAGGATGTTCCCAATCGCTTTTTTTGCCGTTTTCTTGCTCCTCTCCGGCTGTGGTCAAACTGGCGATCTGTATCTGCCGGAGGACTCTGCAAACCAGGCAGTTGTAACAAGCGGCGATGAGCAACCGCCCGAAACGGAAGAGTACAGCCGGGAAGACGAATCGCAGGAATAACCCTGAGCATGTCTGAAAAGAAAAAACCGCTGGTCCTGGTTGATGGATCCAGCTATCTCTATCGCGCGTTTCACGCCCTGCCGCCGCTGACCACTTCGAAAGGCGAGCCAACAGGCGCCATCCATGGCGTCCTCAATATGTTGCAAAAACTTATCCGGGATTATGAGCCCGCACATATCGCAGTGGTTTTCGACGCGGGTGGCAAGACTTTCAGAGACGAGATGTTCGAAGAGTACAAAGCAAACCGCCCGCCCATGCCCGACGAACTGCGCTCGCAAATTGATCCAATACTGGAGGCGATCCGGGCCATGGGATTACCGCTGCTACAGACTCCCGGTGTCGAGGCCGATGATGTCATTGGTACCCTGGCGCGGCGGGCGGATAAGGAGAATATAACCACCATCATATCGACCGGCGACAAGGACATGGCGCAACTGGTCAATGACAATATTTCGCTGATCAACACGATGACAGGGAAAAGCATGGATCGCGATGGCGTCAAGGAAAAATTCGATGTCTATCCGGAGCAGATCGTGGATTTTCTGGCCCTCACCGGAGACAGTTCCGACAATATCCCCGGCGTCCCAAAAGTCGGACCGAAAACAGCTGCCAAATGGCTGAACCAGTACGAAACACTGGACAATATTATCGCCAATGCCGATGAGATCACGGGCAAGGTCGGCGAAAGCCTGCGTGAAAATTTTGCGCAACTTGAATTGTCGCACAAGCTAGCGACGATACGATGCGATCTCGAACTGGGCCAAAGCGCAAAGGATCTTAGCCCCGGCGAGCCCGATATCGAAGGCCTCAGAAAGCTCTATTTGCGGCTTGAGATGAACTCGTTATTACGCAAGCTGCCGGAACCGCAAGAGGAAATGGCTGCCAGCAAACCAGTTAGTGGCGATTATCAGACTGTATTCACCAAAAAAGTTTTCGCCGCCTGGCTTAAAAAGCTGGAGAAGGCAAAACTGATCGCCTTCGATACCGAAACAGACAGTCTCGACTATATGACTGCGCAAATCGTCGGGCTGTCATTTGCGGTCAAGGAAGGGGAAGCGGCTTATCTGCCGGTTGCGCACGATTATCCGGGCGCACCGGAGCAACTATCCCGAACGGAAGTGCTCGCGGCGTTGAAGTCGTTCCTCGAAAACCCGAAAATCCAAAAGGTCGGTCATCACCTAAAATTCGATGGACACATCCTGGCCAATTACCAGATACAACTGGCCGGGATGAAATTTGACACGATGCTCGAATCTTACGTGCTTAACAGCACGGCGACCCGTCACGACATGGACTCCGTCGCCAGGCGCTACCTGGGAGTCGAGACTATTTCATTTGAGGATGTCGCCGGCAAGGGGGCGAAACAACTGACTTTCAATCAGGTCCCGCTGGAGCAAGCTGCGCCCTATGCGGCAGAAGATGCGGATATCACGTTGCGCCTGCATAAAGAGCTTTGGTCGCAGCTGGAAAAAATACCAAAGCTCTGCAAGTTGTACACAAAAATCGAACAGCCGCTGGTGCCGGTCCTGCTGCGCATGGAACGCGCGGGCGTTTTGTTGAATGCCGATCTTCTGCGGGAGCAGAGCGCGGAAATTGCCGTGCGTCTGCAGGAACTGGAACAACAATCTCATGAAGTCGCCGGACAACCCTTCAACCTGAGCTCACCGAAACAATTGCAGGAAATTTTGTTCGAGAAACAAAAACTGCCGGTTATTCGAAAAACTCCAAAGGGGCAGCCATCGACTGCCGAGGATGTGCTCCAGGAACTCGCCGAAGACTACGAACTGCCTCGGCTGATTATCGATTACCGGGGCCTGGCCAAACTCAAATCCACCTATACCGACCGGCTGCCCGAACAAATTAACGCAAGCACTGGCCGCGTACACACCTCATACCATCAGGCGGTCACCGCAACCGGCCGTTTGTCATCGAGCGATCCGAATCTGCAGAATATCCCGATTCGAACAGCCGAGGGCCGGCGCATTCGCCAGGCTTTCATCGCCCCGGATGGCTACCGGCTCCTGGCCGCCGACTATTCCCAGATCGAGTTACGAATCATGGCTCACTTGTCCGGGGACGAGAGCCTCTTGCAAGCCTTTGCCGATGAGCTGGACATACATCGAGCGACCGCCGCGGAAGTTTTCTCGGTGGCACCGGATGAAGTCAGCGATGATCAGCGACGATCAGCCAAAGCAATCAATTTTGGCCTTATTTACGGCATGTCGGCGTTCGGCCTGGCTCGTCAACTCAACATCAGGCGCAGTGAAGCGGCGGAGTATGTCGAGCTTTATTTCGATCGCTATCCGGGCGTCAAGGAGTATATGGATAACACCCGTCAACTGGCCAGGGATCAAGGTTACGTTGAAACGGTTTTTGGCCGCCGACTTTACCTGCCTGAAATCAACGCTCGCAATCCCCAACGCAGGCAATACGCAGAGCGCAGCGCAATTAATGCACCGATGCAGGGCACGGCAGCCGATATCATCAAAATTGCGATGGTTCGAGTCGATGACTGGATTCAAAATGAGGCTACGGATCTCCGCCTGCTGATGCAGGTCCACGATGAACTGGTCCTGGAAGTCCCGGAAGCAAGAGTTGACGAGGCCGGTCGGAAGATTAGTGAACTAATGACCGGAGCGGCGTCACTCACGGTTCCGCTAAGGGTCGATATTGGGTCAGGCGCGAATTGGAACGAAGCTCACTAACAAGCTGTTGAAGACCCTCATACGGCACGATACGGCGTTAAGAATCGGCTCAAAATTCTCATGTACTGGCGTGTACATTGCGCTTTCTCGCCAATTCTCGCCTTGTCTCGCACTCGCCTGAGGCTCTTCAACAGCTTGCTAGCAGACTACTAACCATTGTTCTCGTACCCGCTGCTGGTTTTAGGTCGACCAGCCCTTCCCCGGGAACTTTTCCGCAGTGCGGCACTCCTACCGAATGAGCGCAGAAATGCTGCTCGCCTGCTTTTCTCCCTAGGCAGGCTGGCGCCCGGGTCCCCAATCCGGGTTCACTTCCCCGGTGCGATTTTGCCCCGGGGATTTTTTTTGCCTGTCATCTTGCGCCGCCCAATGGCTGTCTGCTCAATAGGGCCTGCAAAGCTTCGCGCCCCTGGTCCACACCATGTTTCTTGGTGGCGGAAAACAGCTGCACCGATGTCTCGCCGCCAACCGCGGAGCTGACTTCGTGCAACATCGCCGTGGTTTTTCCGCGGCTAAGCTTGTCGGCCTTGGTCAGCAATATATGCGTCGGGCAACCAACGCCCTGGGACCAGGCCAGCATCTGGCGGTCGAATTCGGTCAGCGGCCGGCGTACATCCATAACCAGGATCAGGCCCGCCAATGACCTTCTTTGACTAAAATAGGCCTGCATCAAATGCCGCCAGTGCTTTCGCATCGCTTCCGGAACCCGCGCATAACCATATCCGGGCAGATCGACCAGCCGATCCCCGTCTGGCAAGCCAAAAAAATTGATCAGTTGCGTGCGTCCCGGTGTTTTACTGGTGCGAGCCAGGCTCTTTCTGCCGGCAATCGCGTTCAAGGCGCTGGACTTTCCGACATTTGAGCGGCCCGCGAAGGCCACTTCACTGCCCTTGTCAGGTGGGAATTGTACCGGGCGGTTAGCGCTGATCAGGAATTCGGCCTGGTTGAATGAAGGCATTATGTCGGTTTGTGCTGGACTGAAATAAAGGCATTTAGTGTACAATGCTGCGCTTGCGACAGCCCGTCATTTTTCAAAAACGGGCACCAAAAAGGCCAGGGAGCTAATCGAATGAATCGCGCGCTTATTTTTGCCGTACTACTGATGTGCGGCCAAAACATCGCTCTTGCCGAGGGCTCAATTGAGGCTGGCAAGCAAAAATCCATTGGTTGCGCCGCCTGCCATGGCGCAGACGGCAACAGCGTAAACCCGGCCTGGCCGCGGCTGGCTGGCCAGAATCAGCGATATCTGATTGAGCAGCTCGAGGACTTCAAGGAAGGTAATCGCCAAAACGTTTTAATGACTCCGCAGGCGATGATGCTTTCCGATCAGGACATGGAAGATCTGGCAGCCTTTTACCAGGCACAGGAAGCTGAACACGGCGAGGCCGACCCCGCATTGGTCTTGCTTGGTCAGAAAATCTATCGCGCCGGGGTCGTGGGAGACGCCATTATCCCGGCGTGCTATGCCTGTCACGGACCAAACGGCCACGGCGTAGCGCCGGCTGGGTACCCGGCTTTGGGTGGTCAGCACGCGACCTATATCGAGGCCCAGCTCCGGGCATTTCGCTCCGGCGAACGCAGGACCGATCCGGACCAACAAATGCGCAACGTGGCAACCCGCCTCAGCGACGAGGAAATCATCGCTGTTGCATCCTATTTGCAGGGACTCCATTAGTCGCTTGTTGCGGAACGTCCGCCTGTCAACCGAGTCCCATACCTCAGATTACGGAACCTAAGACATGAATTTGAAAACCATACCGATACTCTTGGCCTTTGCACTGGTCAGCGCTTGTTCGGATAGTGCGGATCAGGGCGCGAGTACAGCCGTAGAAATTCCAGCGGCGCAGTCCGTCGAAGTGGATGTTTCGGAGACAGCAGACGGAACCGAGGAAATCGTTATCGAGGAAGAGACGCAGGTTATCGCCGCGGGCGAGTCGGAAGAATCTGCCGAAGAGGAGCCCAAGGCCAGTGAAAGAATAATTCTCGCCCAGGCAGACGTGGCCAAGCCGGCAGCGGCTCGCGAGTCCCGATTCATTGACGGAAAGAATTATACGACGCTGATACCAACGCAACCGACATCGAGTTCGCCGGACAAGATCGAAGTCGCAGAAATCTTCATGTTCAGTTGCCCGCATTGTTACAACTTCGAACCGCATATACTCCAGTGGCTGGAAAGCAAGCCCTCATTTATCGAGTTCGTGCGCATCCCGGCCAATTTCAATGCGCTGGCTCGCGAACAATCGCGTGCCTATTATGCGGCGGTGCAACTGGGTATCGCGGAGGAGATCATGATGCCGTTTTTCCGCGAATTTCACATCAACAGAAAACCGCTGAATACGCCGGATCGGCTCGCTGCGTTCTTCTCCCGCTTCGATGTCAGCGAAGAGGATTTTCTCGAAGCGTTCAACTCGTTTGAAGTGGATTCCAAAGTACGCCAGGCCGATAAACTGACCCGGCGTTACAAGATCACCGGCGTACCGGCGGTAGTTATCAACGGCAAGTATGTGTCGGGCGCCGACCTGACCGGCGGCTATGAAAACCTGATCGCGCTGATGAATGACCTCGCGGCACAGGAAAACGACGCAAAAAACTAGCAAGCAATACCTGAATAAGAAAAGCCCGCTGCTCGCAGCGGGCTTTTTTTTGCTTGGTCCGGCCTGAAAAAATCGTGTGCCAACGAATGACGTAGCTATCCTTCTATGGATGCGTGTTCTTCGATGGGATAACGGTCGCAGACAAAATCATCCTCACCCAGCGGCCGGCAGGCGTCGGCCCAGCCAAACTGCCGCCAGTATTCAACCAGGCCTGCTTCTTCA
>JAPUHG010000052.1 GCA_027297845.1 Gammaproteobacteria bacterium
CACCTCTACGACCAGAAACTTCACGAAACCAACATTGGGTTCAGACTTAATTATTATCCGGCGGTTTCGGAAGTGGGCGAGGCAGACAGCGGCGGGCGGATGCTGGGTCATGAGGATGTCGATCTATTTACTTTTCTCCCGGCGCCGAACCAGGAAGGGCTGCAGGTCTTGAATCGGCACAACATGAAATGGATAAAGCTGGAGGCGCCGCCGGGCAGCATTATTCTCAATACCGGCGATTATATGCAGCGAATCACCAATGACCGTTTGCCGTCGACCACTCACCGGGTGAGTCAGCCGCGAGACCCCAGCGTAATGACCAGGCCCAGAGTTTCCCTGCCGATGGCTGTTTATGTTTGGGAGGATGAGATTCTTGATGTGCTGCCGGGCCTGGGTAAGCCTCGTTACGAGCCGATCAGGGCGGAGGATTTTCATACCCGCATCACCAGCAAATACTATGGTGACGATTATCGAGATAGTTGAGCAGCCAGGCTGATTGCAGTGCGCCAAAGCGCAGCCGCTGCCGGTCGCAGCGAGAGGCCGATCAGATCGTTCGGGGGTGAATCTGGATTGTTCTGCTCTTTATCAGGCCGTAAAGATATTGAGTAACTGGTAGGTGATCAGCAGGGCGTAGCCACCGAAAAAGACATACAAAATGGTTTTGGCCTTGAGGCCTGCCAGGACCCGCATGTTCGCCATGGATACCAGCAAGACCACGCCTACAATGGTGCCGAAAAGCTTCCAGCCGGCGAAGCTGGCGCTGCTATTCTCCATCAGCGTGGCCATGGCCGCATTCGCTTCGGTTGCCTGACCATTACCGATCGCGATCAGGGTCAGCATTGCGTCCATCGCGCTGAGCAATATGGTTCCAACGGCCGGAAACATCAGCTCGCGGGCGAAGAAATCGACGTGATAGTTTTCGGAGTCTTCTCCTCTGCGCGGGTTCTTGCGCCGTGGCCTGATGAGGCCATACAGGATCGTCTTAAGAGTAAACGTGCGCCGGTCGGTCAATTCCCGGGCTGCGCCCGTTGCCGAAATGTCTACGGCGACTCCCAGGTCTTCCTCACCTGATGGCGCATTCGGGCTGGTTTCCGCCGTTGTTTGCATAATATTGGTTCCTTTTTCAGACTGGCCGATTGTATGCGCTCAGCACCTGAATTAGCTGTGACCCAGGTCTCAGTGAGCATCCAAAAACCGGGGTTTTCCGTTTATCGGGAGTCCACGACCGCCCATCGGCGCCCTAAACTCCACATGACGCCCATGGCATCCAAATCGGCAAAAATCCCGGTCTAGAGCTTAGAAAAAAAGTGCTTAAAAAACAGGTACTTAAGATTTTCCATTTGACCTAATTCCGCCCCAAAAGCCGGCTTGGGGACATGCGTCCCAAAGTGGTTTTCCCATGGGCGAAAATCCGGTGTGAACCAGATCACGGTATGACAGGTGGGCTGATGGTTTGATGCATACACGGAAACACGAACAAACCATTGACGGGGCATTTTATGAACATGAAACGAAATCACGGATTCACGCTGGCCGAACTGATGGTCACCCTCGCGGTCTTTTCGATACTGGTCACGGTCGGTGTACCGAGCTTCAACCAGACGCTGCTTAATAATCGTCAGGTCAGCTCGCTAAACATCCTGGTCGGCAGCATGCAACTAGCACGCTCCGAAGCGATTGCGCGCAACAGACGAGTGACTGTCTGTGCCAGCAGTGATGGCGCGACTTGCGCTGCTGACTGGAGCAATGGTTGGGTGGTATTTGTCGACGCTAATGCCGATGGCCAGGTCAACGGCGCGGAAGTCGTGCTGCGCTCGGTGAACGATATCGCCAATCTGGACATAGCGCCGGCCGGCATTGCCAACAATTTTATGTACCGTCCGAACGGTCGCATGATGACCAACAACAACATCCGCACCAACACCGGACAATTCACCGTGTGCGACATACGCGGTTCCGACTATGCCCGGTCGATCGTGGTTGATTCCAGCGGTCGACCTCGGGCATCCAAATACAACCTCGATGGAAGCGCTCCCGTATGCCCATAGGTTCAGCAATGAAAAGACCAACCACACCGACCGTGCGCCGCATGGCCGGTGTTGGTCTTATTGAGGTTCTGGTTACGCTGATCGTTTTCTCTCTTGGAATGTTATCTCTCGCCGCCTTGCAGGGGATTGCCAAGAAGGCCAATTTCGACGCCCTGCAAAGAACCAATGCGTCATTGATGGCTTTCGATTTGCTGGAGCGCATGAGAATCAACAACCAGGCACTGGCTAACTATGTCACCGCCGGTGACCTGGGAGGCGGAGCGCTTGGCGCGGTCCCGGTCCTCACCTGCGACGATATCAACGCGCCCTGCACGATCCAGCAGATTGCCGCCTTTGACCTGTGGGAGTGGGAAAGAATTCTCGATGGCAACATGGAGACGCGTGGCGCAGCGGCGACCGGTGGCCTGGTCGGCGCGACCGCTTGTATCAACGGTCCTGTATTAGGCGGCTCAGGTGGCTATACCGTCGCGATTGCCTGGCGCGGAGTAACACAATTGACTAATCCGCTAGCCAACCCGTGCGGATCCGGTCTCGGCCGTTATGGCGCCAATGACGAGTTGCGTCGGGTCATCGTCATACAGACCTTTATCGGGGCCTAGACGGACAACGAACTGATGACATACCAGAAAAAACAAACGGGTTTCTCGCTGATCGAGTTGATGATCGCCATGTTGCTGGGTCTTTTGATTATGGCCGGGCTGGTCAATCTTTTTCTGCAGAGCAAACGCAGTTTCAACCAGAACGAAAGCATTGCCCGCATGCAGGAAGATGCGCGCTTTGCACTCGAAACCATCGTGACCGATGTCAGCATGGCCGGAATGCTCACAGACCTTTTGACGCCGGTCGGCATAGGTTTTGATACCACGCTCGCGATCGGTGTGGATTGTGGTCCGGGTGGCGTGCCGAACTGGGCGTTTTCAATGGTCAATCCGGCCGGCGACTATGCGACCCTGGAATTAGTCGATAACGCGACCAGCGCAACCGCCAACGCAGCGCATTCCTGTATCGCCGTTGCCGATATCAGACCGGGAACGGATATCTTGACGGTCAAGCGGGTTGCCGGCCGCGCCGAACCGGCACCCGAGGCAGGCCGCGTTTACCTGCGGACCAATGGAACCGCCGGGCTTCTGTTTACCGAACCGGTATCCGGGGCGCCACCGGTAAATGTGCCGGTTCCGTTCCAGGACTGGGAGTACTTGCCGGTCATTTATTATGTGCAGAATTATGCGTTCGCGGTCGGTGACGGAATCCCGACTCTGTGCCGGAAAACACTGTCACCCGCAGGTGGCGCCAGCAGCATGACGACTGAATGTCTGGCCCGCGGCGTTGAGAACATGCAGATCGAATTTGGCATCGATACTGATAACGATGGCTCGGCCAATGTCTATCTTGCGGCGCCGCTGGCCAACCAGATGAGCCAGGTGGTATCCGCAAAGATTTACTTGCTCGTGCGTAGCGAGGAATCCGATCTCAGCTATCTCAATGACAAGGTCTATACCTTGAGCAACGCCCCAGCGTACACACCCAATGACAATTTTTATCGCCGTACCTTTAGCACGACGGTCGGCGTTCGTAATTTGAGAAACCTGAACCGGCTCGGGCTATGAGAAACATGAATCGAACAATCGGTAAATCCAGACAGCAGGGAGTGGTCCTGGTAAGCGCCCTGATCCTGTTGGTGATTATTACCTTGCTGAGCTTGTCGGCTATGCGGGTCAGCATTACCGAGTTGCGCATGGCCGGCAACCAGGAAATTTCGGTCACTTCTTTTCAGGCTTCGCAGGCTTTGTCAGATGCCATTATCGACGCTACGACATCGACGCCGGTTATCGGCGACCCGGGCTACACCATATGTACCGGCACGGGCGCCAATTGCAATATCGAAAACTGGCGTTTGCCGAACGGCATGTTTACCGCCCAGCTGGATTCGGGCGTTATGGATGGCGTGATCACGAGGCTGGCGCCGGCATTACGCCCGCCGCCACGTGGCATCGGTTCGAGCGCCGATAAATTCAGCGCCGCGGCTTTTTCAGTAACCAGCACCTTCGACATGGCCGATCAGGGCCAGGGTAGGGACACCATCGTCGAAGGCGTTTTGATTTTAGTGCCTACCAACTAGGAAGGTGGGGGAGTGAAAATGTTTAATCGTAAATTCAGAAACCAGCTTTTCAGTTTGTTGTTAGCCGCAGGGCTTACACTCGGCGCGAGCATGCCGGCGCAGGCTGACGATATCGATATTTATTTTGGCGGAACGCCGCCGGCGGGTAGTGAGCCGCTGGTCATGTTCAGCCTGGACTATCGTCCCAACCTCGGCTCCCGGGTTTGCCAGGCCGGTGAGTGCCAGTTCCTGGTGGATGCGGGTGTTCTGCCAGCCCAGGCCTCGTACAACTTTTTTGAAATGCTCCGCGCCGTACTGAAATTGGTGATGGGACCGCTGGAAAATGTTCGCATTGGTCTGATGCTCAATCACGATCACAAAGTAAATTGCGAAGGACCGGCCAGCGAAAACAAACGTGGTTGCTCCAACGGCGGCTATATCGCGATGGGTTTCGATTTGTTCGAGAAGGGTGATGGCAACGGCGCCAAGGCCCGCTTTCATCAACTGCTTGCCGATATTCCCGTGCCAAGCGGTGGTGTTTCACACTCGTACCAGGGCAAGGAGCTGTTTTTCGAATTGTATCGTTATCTGACCGGTCAGAAAATCTATAATGGCCAGGTCGGTTATCTCGATTATTCCGGTGATCCCAATATTAATCTCGATAAGAATTTCCCGGCCATCTCCTGGGACACCGGCATCGAAGCGCCGGGCAATAAGGGGATTTACAGAAGTCCCCTGGATGCAGCCGGTGATTGCACAAAGATATTCACCATCAACCCCCTGTTTTTTGTCGCCAACCAGGAAGATGATTCCGACCTGGCGATAGCGCAGGCTATCGCCAATGGCGGCACAGGTGCGCCGCGGGCCAAGTTTGGAGATATGTTGCAGTTCCTGAACGACCAGGATCTGGGCGATGGCACAGTTGGCTCGGTACCAAGTATCGACGGCAGACAGAATATTACCTCTTACTTCCTGGTTGACGAGAGATTCATCAACCAGACGACGGTCGGCTATGCGAAAGCGGGCAGCACCAATCAGCCGCTGCCGTTATCGAGCGATCCGGAGAAACTGGTTCGTACGATCCAGGATATTTTTAGCCAGATTCTCAGCGTTAGCACGACTCTGGTCGCGGCATCGATCCCGGTCAACGTGTTTAACCGGGCGCAAGTCGTGGATAACGTGTACCTGGCCCTGTTCCAGCCCGATTCAATCGGCCGGCCATACTGGACCGGTAACGTCAAGAAACTCAGGCTGGCCGGGCTCACCGATGGTACCGGTAACATCTTCCTCGCCGATGCGCTGGATCAGCCGGCGGTAGCGGCCGATGGACGAATTCGCTTCGATGCGCTGACCTTCTGGACCGATCCCAACCTGTTGCCGCCACCCGATCCGGTCGAAAACGAACTCGCCGGTCGTGACGGGCGATCGGTTGCACGCGGTGGTGCCGGGCAGAAAATACCGGGCGTGATTGCCGGGCAGATCGGCACGGTCAACGCCAGTATTGGGGCGCGCCAGGTCTACTACGAGATGGGTGGTGTGATGAAGGCGCTGGATGTGGATATCAATGTCATTAACGACCTGACCCCTTACTTCAACCTGTCGGTCCCACCTGCTGACATGATCACCGAGGTTGCTTGGATGACTTTGTACGCGCGTGGCTATGACATCGACGATATCGATAACGACGGCATTCTTGCCGAGGCGCGGCCTTGGGCCATGGCCGATCCCCTGCATTCGCGACCGTTGCCGCTCAACTATGGCGCATGGGGAAGCTATAGCGAAACCAATCCGGCCATTTTCCTGGCGGTGGCATCGAACGATGGTTACCTGCACATGATCCGCAACACCACCGCAGCCGGTGGTGAAAGCGGTGAGGAAGTCTGGGCCTACATGCCAAAAGAAACCCTGGATGTATTGCCCGAGTTGCGTAGCAATGTGCCTTCATTCAGTCACCCGTATACGGTTGACGGTTCACCGGTCGGTTACCTGCTCGATGTCGATGGCGATGGCACCATCGAATCGATCGATGGTGACAAGGCTTATGTCTATGTCGGTATGCGCCGCGGCGGTAAATCACTGCACGCGCTGGACGTAACCGATCCAGAAAACCCGGAGTTTCTCTGGTCTTTGGATAATACGACCGCTGGCTTCTCCGAACTGGGGATGAGTTTTTCGACGCCGCGAGTCGGCACCGTCAATCTCGGATTTGGCCCGCACCCGGTGTTAATTTTCGCCGGCGGCTATGACGTTAACAAGGATGACCGCTCCGGTGTCGGCACCAACGACGCAGAAGGCAACGCGCTCTATGTCGTCGATGCGGAAACCGGCGCATTGATCTGGAAGGCGGTCGGCAACGGCTCTGCCGCTGCAAACACCTTTGTTCACAACGACATGACCGACAGTTTCCCCTCTCCCGCCGCCGTGGCCGATATGGATGGTGATGGCTTTACTGATCGGGTTGTCATCGGGGATTCCGGTGGCAAAGTCTGGCGTGTCGATCTTGCTGGCAATAGCCCCGCAAGTTGGAAAATGACCTTACTGGCCAACCTGGGTCGCCACTCGCTGGCGGCGCCGGGTATAGACGATGATCGCCGATTCTTCCATCGTCCGGATATCGTGCCCAGCCGTGACGGTATCGGCGCCTTTGACGCTGTCCTGATTGGTTCGGGTAATCGTGCGGATCCACTGAGCCAGGGCGGTCAGGCTGATGATTTCTTTTACATGATCAAGGATCGAAACATCGGGATTGGCAGTGGCACGGACAGCTTGCTAAAGCATGGCATGCTTGCCGATGTGACGGATAACTGCCTGCAGGCGGGGTCCTGTGCACTGAATTTGAGTAATGGCTGGCGACTGGGCTTTATGGGAACCGGTGAGAAGAGTTTGTCGACGCCACTGACCATCGGTGGGACTGTGTTCTTTACGACCTTCCTGCCGCCGATCGGTTTGCAAGCAAACCAATGCACGCCATCGGAAGGCAATGGTCTCCTTTACGCTGTCGATCTGCAAAACGCATTTGCGGTCAAGAACTACGATTCGACCGATGACGGCCTGGACGGTTCCGGCATAGCCAGTACCGACAGCGATCGCCGAACTCTGCTGAGTTCCGAGGGAATTCCCGCGGAAGTCGTGTCATTGCCGCCAAACAAACTGTTGCGGCCTGACCTGACGACGGAGGACGCGACGTCGTCGACTCGCTGGAAGACCTTCTGGTACAACGCTGAAGATACCGATCTTTGACGCGCCAACAACAAATGGATTTGTAAAAGTGAGAATCAGAATGACGATCAGGAAAGATAGAAAAAGAGGCCAGCGTGGTTTTACGCTAATCGAACTGATGGTCGTGATAGCGATTGTCGGTTTGTTGTTCGCAATTGCCGTACCGAGCTACACCGATTTCATAACTCGCACCAAGCGGGCAACCGCCAAATCATTCCTGGTGGCACTGGCGGACCGGCAAGAGCAGTTCTTTCTCGATAACAAGCGTTATGCGATCGACCTGAACGAGCTGGGTTTTGGTAATGCATTTGTCACGATTGATGATCAGGGAAACACGATCCCTGCGCTGGCGGCTGACCGTATTTATGCTGCCGGTGTCGTCAATGTGACGGCTACAGCTTATCTGGCGATCGCCGTACCTCAGCTCAATCAGGCAGTCAACGATGCACGCTGCGGCAATATGATGCTGAACCAGGCGGGCTTTAGAAGTAATTCAGGTGTGAGCAACGACTGCTGGTAAAGAACGTTTTCAGAGGACCAGGGGAAGGGACAAGTCATACCTGTCCCTTTTTTGTTAAGTCTTACTTACGCTTTATTCTGGCAATTGTCGCCTTTGCCGTATTGCGCATCGCTCTTTCGATACCGGGAACTGCGCGGACGAATTCCTGCAACTGTTGTTTTGCGCGAATTTCCGCTTGCGTGGTTTGTGCGCCTTTGCGTCCGCCCGAACCAAGCATGTTCGAGTTGATGTTCTTGACCTGCCAGTAGCCGGTTGCCTGTCGCGTGATTTCGCTGATCAGGGCGTCTGTATCCATGCCGCGCTGGTAATTTTGCCTGAGATAGGCCGCCCACTCGGTTTGGAATTTATCCGACTCGTGCTGGGTCGCACACAGCACGACTATACCGCTCAGATCGCCAGCGACTGAATCCACTGGCGTTGCCTTTGCCGGGGCCGCCAGGCGTGTACTCTGGGCCGCCGCGCCCACGGATACCAAAAACATCAGGAATACCAGTGTGATTCGATTCATATCCAACTCCGGGTCATTGATAACCCGAATATACCACCGCGCAAACTATGAAACGCCATAGGTTGTCGCAAAAAACACACAGTTTTTCCGTATCGGGTATAGGGTTTAGTATGATATCTCTTCATTTTTGGCACTCGGTGAAATGAAAGACCAGTACGTACACGGTAGTTCCGAAAAGGAACAGCGACGCCTGGCGTTGATGAACAAGCTGATCAACCAGGCTTGTCTGCTCGCACTTGACCCAGGCGCTGAGGAGCTCGTACTCGATGTCGGTTGCGGCACCGGGGAATTCACTCGCGCAATCGCCCGCTGTCTGCCTGAAAAATCCAAAGTGATTGCCGTCGAGCGCGATCCGGCACAATTGGCGACAGCGGTTGACCGGGCGCTGGCGGAAAATGAGGCTGAGCTGGTCGATTTTCGTGTTGGCGAGGCGGCCTTTTTACCATTGAAGCGTAGTGAACTGGGATCATTCGACCTGGCGCACACGCGTTTTCTACTCGAGCATGTCAACAACCCGCTGGCAGTCGTAGAAACGATGTTCGAAGCGGTCCGCAAAGGCGGTCGTATAGTGCTGGCCGACGACGATCACGACACATTGCGGTTGTGGCCGGAACCACCTGGCGTGATGGATGCGTGGCGCGCCTACTTCGAAACCTATCGCAAAAAAGGTAACGACCCGTTTGTTGGACGAAGACTGGTGCAGTTGTTGCACCAGGTCGGCGCCGAGCCGCAAAAAAACACCATGGTGTTTTATGGCGGTTGTTCGGGGATGCGTGAGTTCCAGGGCATCGTTCACAATCTTTACGAAGTGCTGGGCGGTGCTGCCGAGGATGTAATCCAGGCCAAGCTCATGAGCGAGAAGAACTACATCAATGCGTTGTATGCGCTGCGCGATTTTTCAAGACGACCGGATGCGGCTTTGTGGTATGGGATTAACTGGGCGGAGGGAATGAAGCCAAAATTCAGTTAAGCGGTCGCAGGCAGCCAGGAAAAAATAGAATTGCCTTTTAGAGCTGCGTTAGCGGATCGCGCGCGACGAGTTCCTGGAACCGAGGGTTTTCCCTGAGCGGGTCCCATTGCGGATGCAGTCTGAGCTCCCAGATTGTCAGGCCAGCCGGTAGTTTGACCAGGTGCTCGAGCTGATCGATGGCCTCGTCCTGTTTGCCGAGGATAGTCAGTGTTCGAGCGCTGGACACAAGGATACCCGTGCCAAAAAGGTAATCCCGGCTCAACGGCAACAATTGCATCGAGCGTCGCATCGCCGTCAACGATTTTTCCTCTTTGCCCAGGTAAGCCTGGATGATTGCCAGCGACGAATAATGAAAAGGTTGCGCGTAGAGATTTGACGGATTGGTCTCTTTAATTTGCTGTTGCAGGTCGGTTTCGGCGCGTTGAAGGTAGGGCAGTGCATCGGTAAAATCCCCCAGCACCGCATGTGCCTCACCTATTGCGAAGAGAGGGTTTGCCGTCCACACGGTTAACGATTCCAGCAGAAATTTCACTTCCGGCTTTTCAAAATCGGCCAGTAATCCGTTGAGGTCATGCTGGTAAAATCGATTTGCCAGTAACGCAAAAATCTGCAACAAATCCGATGATAACTCGTGCTCATGCAGCAACTCACTGGCCTGATCTATATCGCCAAGCCAGCGAGTCACGATCATGGCCTTTCTTGCTGAGAACACGCCATCGTCGCCCAAATCGCTTTTCAGCATATCGTCGACAAGAACCAACGCGTCTTCCCAGTCACCAGTGTTGTTCAACGTTTCGAGGAGAACATTCACCGCCATCAGGTTTTCCGGCTCGAACCGCATAACCTTTTTGTAAGACGCGATCGATTCGTCCCAGAGATTCAGGCGGCGCTGTGTGGTGCCTATTTTCATCCATAGATC
>JAPUHG010000053.1 GCA_027297845.1 Gammaproteobacteria bacterium
GACCTGATTGATTTCAGCGGCAGCGAGTACCGATATCGGGTCACGCTGGAGCCCCACCAGAAAAACTGGATATTTGCGCTCGACCTGCCGATGAGCTGGGACCGGCGAGGCATCACGATGAACCGCGATCTGCAACTGATCAGCCGACGGCCGATTAGACGGCTGACCGCCTATAACGTGATTTCGCAGACCCGGTTCACCGCGGATGTGTCCTTGCCGGAAAGGCTGGCCAGACGCAACCTGAGAATACCGGCCGACCGCAATCCCAGGACGCAGGCGCTGGCCCGGGATATGCTTGCCGAAGCTGGTTATGCTGAGCTGTTTATTTCGCGGGTCCTGCAGATGTTCAGGGAGCAGGAGTTTTTTTATACATTGCAACCGCCACGAACCGGTTTTCGGAATGGCGTCGACGACTTCCTTTTTGAAACTCGCCAGGGATTCTGCGGTCATTACGCTTCTGCTTTCACGTTGATGATGCGCGCTGCCGGTATCCCCGCGCGCGTGGTTACCGGCTACCAGGGTGGGGAATACAATCGGCTGGGAGATTATCTCGTCGTACGCCAGGCCGATGCCCACGCCTGGTCCGAAGTTTGGCTCCCGGGACAAGGTTGGCGGCGGGTCGATCCTACTGCAGCCGTTGCGCCTGAAAGGATATTACAAGGCCTCGAGGGAGCGCTGCCTGGTGCATTGTCGGCCCAGGCACGTTTTTTTCGCTTGCACCCCTCGCTAATACAAATGCGGCAGGCATGGGATGCCATGCAAAATGCCTGGAATGAATGGATACTCGATTACGATCTGGACCGCCAGCGATCTTTGCTGGAAAAACTGGGATTCATAAAACCGGACTGGAAAAGTCTGGCGATCGCCCTGGCCGTTGGTATGACACTGGCATTATTTATCCTGGGCGTTGCCACTGCCAGGGGCTTCCGGCGCCGGAAAACACATCCCGCCGATAAAGCATGGCGGCTTTTTTGCCAACGTCTGGCAGGCAAGGGCCTGACCAGGAAAAAAGACGAGGGCCCGTCAGATTTTGCCAGGCGGGTGATCACGTCGCGACCTGATCTGGCTACCGCGGTCCGTGAAATAGCCGACACTTATATCGCGATTCGTTACTACCCGAATCCCGCTGGCGACTGCCTGATAATATTGAAAGATCGCGTATCCGCGTTTCGACCATAAGGAAAAACGACCTGCCAGCGAAACCAATGACCACCGCCCCGGTAAAAGGCAGGCTAAATCTTGCCTTCCAGAGCATCGGCTTCCCGACCGCCTTTGTCCACATCCACCAGGGACAATACGATTGCGCCAAAAAGAAACAACGGCGCGATGGCCATGATCGCGAGACGCGAGTTTTCCGTAAACAGAGCGACACCGGCAACCAGGAACGGCCCCAGCACCGCGGCAAATTTTCCGAGCATATTGTAGAAACCAAAAAACTCAGCGGTCTTGTCGCTCGGAATAATACTGGCGTACAACGCCCGGCTGAGGCTCTGTACGCCACCCTGGACCAGTCCGATCGTGACCGCGAGTGCGTAGAACTCCTCAATCGTGTTGAGATACATACCAGCCCAAAGCGTACTCACGAAGTAAACCAGGATGCCGATCATGATCCCCCTCTTGGCGCCAATCCGGTTGCCCAGCAAGCCGAATGCCAACGCCGCCGGGAAGGCGACAAACTGAGTCAGCAACAGGGCTTTCATCAGGTCGCCGGGCGCCATATTCAGGTTGAGACCGAAATCCACGGCCATTTTGACGATGGTGTTGACACCATCGATGTACAACCAATAGGCGACAAGAAACAACACCAGGTTTTTTAGCGAACGGATTCGTTTCAGCGTATCGGTGAGTTGCTTCAGACCGGCGGTCACCGCCTGCCGGCTGCTGCGCTTGTCGACGGTCGGTGTTTCTCGAACCCAAAGCATCGCGGGAATACTGAATACAGCCCACCACACCGCGACCGTGATAAAAGAAACGCGCACCGCCTGAGTAGCATCGGCGAGACCAAACCAGTCCGGGTGCAAGGTCATCAGCACGTTGAGCAAGAACAGCAGGCCGCCACCGATGTAACCCATCGCGTAACCAAATCCGGAAACCAGCGAAAAGTTCTCCTTCGTGCTGATATCGACCAGCAAGGAATCATAAAAAACATTACTGCCGGCAAACCCCATGGTTGCCAGGGCGTAGATGATCGCCGCGTATTGCCATTGGCCCTGCTCTACGAAATACAAGGCGCTGCTCATCACCACGCCGAGTGCTGCGAAGGTAAAAAGAAATCGCATCCGGCTGCCGCCGCGATCGCTGATCGCACCCAGGATCGGTGCGAGCAAGGCAATGATCAGGCTTGCAGAACCATTGGCAATACCCAGGCGGAAGGTCGTCACGCTGCCGCTGATTCCGCTGCTCCAGTACTGACTGAAAAACACCGGGAAAAATCCCGCCATTATGGTGGTCGCGTAAGCCGAATTAGCCCAGTCGTAAAATGCCCAGGCCAGCACCGGCCGGTCCCGCAAAACCCTGGTTTTCACTTTGCCTGCCCTATCGCCATGGCGCTGACTATATCGCGGTTGCCTGGCAGGCTGCAGAAATCAGCCATTCTTCCTGCTTTGATGCTCGCGAGTTGCACTGAACACGAGATCGGGCCAGCGTTCCTCGGTAAGCGACAGGTTGACCCTGCTCGGCGCGACATAGACCAGCTCGCCGGCATGATCCAGCGCCAGATGATCGTCTGCCTTGCGTTTGAATTTCTCCAGTTGCTGCTCATCGCTTGCACTGACCCAGCGCACCGTAGCGACGTTGATTGCTTCGAACTGGCATTCGACACGGTATTCCTCACGAAGTCGAAATTCGACCACATCGAATTGCAACTGGCCCACGGCGCCAAGAATCAAATCGTTGTTCCGAAATGGCCTGAACAACTGCGTGGCGCCTTCCTCGCAAAGCTGATCCAGCCCCTTCTGCAACGCTTTCATGCGCAGTGGATCACGCAACAGCGCGCGGCGGAAAAGTTCCGGGGCGAAACTCGGTATCCCAGTGAACTCGAGGTCCTCACCTTCGCTAAAACTGTCTCCAATATTGATCGTGCCGTGGTTATGCAAACCGATGATGTCCCCGGCACAGGCAGTGGTGGCAAGCTTGCGGTCTGCTGCCAGAAAAGTCAGGGCGTCGGCGATCTTCACGGTCTTTCGAGTGCGTCCCTGGTAGAGCTTCATCCCGGGCTTGAAACTTCCGGAACAAATTCTTAAAAAAGCGATCCGGTCGCGGTGAGCTGGATCCATGTTGGCCTGAATCTTGAACACGAATCCGCTGAGCGCCGCTTCCTGCGGTTCGACGAGGCGTTGGATAGCCATGCGTGGCTGCGGCGGCGGCGCATACTCGACGAAATTATCCAATAGCTCCCTGACACCGAAACTGTTTATCGCCGAACCAAAAAGAACCGGCGTCTGGCGGCCAGCGAGATACTCTTCCTGCGAAAACTCGGCGCTGGCCCCGCGTACCAGCTCGACCTCTGCACGAAACTCGGCAGCCATATCGCCGAGCAACTCGTCCGCCGCGAGACTATCAAGGCCCTCTATGACATGGGTTTGCCCGGCCTTTTCGCGGTTATCGGTTCGGTACAAATACAATCGATCCTGGATTAGGTGATAGATGCCTTTTAGCCTGCTACCCATGCCGATGGGCCAGGTTATCGGCGCGCAACTGATCGTCAGAACGTATTCTATCTCGTATAGAAGCTCGACCGGATCGCGGCCTTCGCGGTCAAGCTTGTTGATAAAGGTCATGATCGGCGTGTCGCGCAGCCGACAAACATCCATCAATTTGATCGTGCGCTGCTCGACACCCTTTGCGCAGTCGATAACCATCAACGCCGAATCAACAGCGGTCAGCGTGCGGTAGGTATCCTCGGAAAAATCCTCATGGCCTGGGGTGTCCAGCAGATTGATGATGTAGTCGCGGTACGGAAACTGCATGACTGAGGAGGTAACTGAAATTCCGCGTTGTTGCTCCAGCGCCATCCAGTCCGAGGTCGCATGACGGCTTGCCTTGCGGCCCTTGACCGTTCCAGCCAGCTGGATCGCGCCGCCGAACAGCAGCAACTTTTCAGTCAGCGTCGTTTTCCCCGCATCAGGATGGGAGATGATCGCAAACGTTCGCCGCCGATTGAATTGACTGACCAAGCCTGACATCTGTCTGCACCCTGAAAAGGCGCGAATTCTACACCAGCCGGGCGCGCGGGTCAGTGCCGGATGCGCTCGATGCAGACTCGTCCAGGCTCAGAGCGAAGACCAATGCGTCTTCGCGACCATGGCGGGAACGATAATACTGGCGTCGCAGGCCGATGAGCTCAAAACCTTCCGCTTTATACAAGACCCGCGCGGCATCGTTGCTGTGCCTGACTTCCAGATAAATCCGGTGCAAAGACCGGGTGCGCGCATGAGCAAGTAAATCAAGCAGCAAACAGCGGCCGAGACCCTGTCGACGATACTCTGGAGACACCGTCAAATTGAGGATATGCGCTTCGCTCGCGCCGATAGATAAAACGGCGTAGGCGGCGGGTTGGCCCTGCAGATCCAGAACCCGGCAATAGTAGCCAACGGAAAGGCAATCGAAAAAAATCCCCGCCGACCACGGGTATTCATAGGAGGCGGACTCGATGACACCGATCGCGACCAGGTCACTTTCCCGAAGCGCCCTTATTTCAACCGGTTTTTCGGCAACAACCATCAGCCGCGATTCGCATTTTGCTCTGCCAGGGCTGCTTTCGCCAGCAACAGGTCCTCCCAGACTTTTACTTTCTGGCTGGGGCTGCGTAACAGGTAGGCCGGGTGATAAGTTACGATCATCGGCGTGTGGCCCTCATAACGGTATACCTTGCCGCGCAGTTTCCCCAATGGCTGATCGGTATCGAGCATGCGATGCGCGGCGACCTTGCCGACCAGGACTATGAGTTTTGGCTGCAACAACGCGATTTGGCGTTGCAAAAAAGGAAAGCACTGATCCGACTCAGCCTGCTTCGGATTCCGGTTGGCCGGTGGCCGGCACTTGACCGTATTCGCGATATAAACCTGCTCGCGACTCAGGCCCGCAGCGGCCAATATGGCGTTCAGTAATTGCCCGGCACGCCCGACAAAGGGCTCACCCTGCTCATCTTCGTCCTTGCCGGGCGCCTCGCCGATAAACATCCAGTCGGCGGCCTGGTCGCCGACACCGGGCACCGCCTGAATCCTGTCCTGGTGGAGCGGGCACCGCGTACAGGATCCGATACGTTGCAGCAGCGCATCCCAGGCCAAAGTTGCCGTGTCGCCGCCCGGATCAGCCGCCACGGTTGGTTCGCGGTCAGGCGAAACCAGCGGCTCTGGCTCGGTTGTCCGGTTTGCGGGGACCTCATCCACGCCTGACTCTTCTCGTACGCCAACGGATTCACGCGCAGCGGCTTCTCGTCTTTGCCAGACAGTTAGTCCCATCGCTTGCAGGCAGGCTTTTTTTCTCTCGCTCAGGTTCACGGGCGATCAGTCGATCAATTGCCGTTGACGACGCTTGGCAAAAAACCGCCAGCCTGCCATGGTCGGCCCGGACAGCGCATAGACCGATGACATGATCAACAGCACGACCGGTGGATCCAGCGATATCAAGATAAAGACCAACGGAACCAGGATCACGTAGGCAAAGGGGATTCGACCGCCGAGGTTTAGATCCTTGAAACTGTAGTAACTGAAGTTACTGACCATCAGCAGTCCGGCCAGAACGGTCACGCCCAGCCCCAATGCCAGCACGCTGATACCCTCGAGCTCCATTCGCGCACCCAGCCAGATCATGCTGGCCACCAGCGCGGCAGCCGATGGACTGGGCAGACCCTGGAAATATCGTTTGCCGGTGGCCAGATTACGGGTATTAAAACGCGCCAGGCGAAGGGCGCATGCCACCGCGTAAATAAAGGCGGCCATCCATCCCAGGCGCCCCCATACCACGCCATACTCGGAGATTCGCACGACGCCCCACTGATAAACGACCAGCGCTGGAGCCAAACCAAACGAGACCATGTCTGACAGGCTGTCGTACTCCTTTCCAAAATCACTTTCTGTGCTGGTCATGCGGGCAACCCGGCCGTCCAGCCCATCCATAAACATCGCCACAAACAACGCGATGGCGGCATTCCTGAAATTACCGTCGATCGCCGCGATGATCGCGTAAAAACCAGCAAACATGGCGGCAGTCGTCACCAGGTTGGGTAACAGAATGATCCCCTTGCGAAGTCTCTCTTTTCGATTCTTGCTTATCTTTTTCATTGGCTTCCGATAAGACATACGCGTACCAAACTACAAACGGCGTCCCCATTGTAACCGCTGACAAGGATCCTGCATCGCTTACTTTATTTCTGCAGCCACGGCATCCGCGCGCGCAGCCTGGCGCCAACCTTCTCTATGTCGTGCGCTTCCGCCGTCGCTCTCCCCTGCTTTATTTTTGGCGATCCGGACTCGATTTCGGCATCCAGTTCGGCGGCGAAACGGCCATCCCTGATTTCCGCGAGCATTTCCCGCATCGCGGCTCGACTGGCTTCGTTGATCACCCTGGGTCCGCGCGTATAGTCGCCGTATTCCGCAGCGACTGAAATGGATTTTCGGGTTCCCGCTATGCCCCGATGATGAATTAGGTCTGCCATGAGTTTAACCTCATGCAGACAGCAAAAATAAGCAATAGCGGACGAATAGCCTGCCTCGGTCAGGGTTTCATAGGCAGCGGTAATCAGGTGATCAATACCACCGCAAAGCACTGCCTGTTCAGCAAATAAATCCGTTTCGGTTTCTTCTTCGAAAGTGGTCTCCATGATCGCTGCACGGCCGTGCCCGTTCGCTTTGGCATAGGCGAACGCCAGCGCCCTGGCCTGGCCGCTGGCATCCTGGTTTACTCCGATCAACGCAGGTACGCCCAGACCGGCTTGGTACTGCGCACGCACCTGCTCACCTATACCCAAAGGAGCCACCATCAGGACGTCGAGGTCTGCCCGCGGCACGATGCGGCGGTAATGAATGTTGTATCCATGCGCAAAAACCAGTGCGCTGTGTTTTCTCATAGCGCCGGCGAGAATCTTTTCATACAGGATGGCCTGCTCGGGATCGGGAACCAACATTACGACCAGATCGGCCCCAGCCGCTTTTTCCAATGACACAGACTCGAGCCCGTGCTGCCGGCAGTCAGCGATGGCAGGAGAACCGGCGCGCAGCCCGACCACTACATCCTGCCCGGAATCCCTTAGATTCAATGCGTGCGCCCTGCCTTGTGCGCCAAAACCCAGCACAGCTATCCGTCTGCCTTCGATTGGCGAGAGGTCAATATCTTTGTCCACATAGATTGCGATGCTCATTCGGACGATATTGCCGGCAAGGCCCGCCGCTGGCAAATCTTACTTTGTCGGCATAACGGTCTGTACCCGGCCACCTAAGGCCCGATACAATTCCCCCGTGTAGAGTCAGCATCTGCTGAACAAAAGGACATGCCCCAAAATGCGACTGTCGCAATTGCCATTGAATACTCTAAAAGAAGTGCCGGCCGACGCGGAGGTGATCAGCCATCAGTTGATGCTGCGTGCGGGCCTGATCCGCAGGCTGGCGTCTGGCCTGTATAGCTGGTTGCCGCTGGGTCTCAGGGTATTGCAAAAAATCGAACGCATAGTGCGCGAAGAAATGAACCGCGCGGGTGCGTTCGAATTACTGATGCCCAGCGTACAGCCCGCGGAACTTTGGCAGGAATCGGGGCGCTGGAACGAATACGGCCCCGAGCTATTGCGTTTCAAGGACCGGCACCAACGC
>JAPUHG010000054.1 GCA_027297845.1 Gammaproteobacteria bacterium
GTCGTTGCCATGTGGTCGAGTTTTGCTTACCAGGCCGGTCAGGAGCTCGGTCAGCGCGTTGAGGGCGTGCCCGCCGAGCTGGTCCGTGAGTTCGTGGAACTGGTCCGCGATGAGCGGCCGATATATTCGCTGGAAACCCAGTTCAATCTGATCCCGCTGGCCAGCGCGCGCAAGCTCGGCTTGCCGGACGACTGGGTGGCGCGGCTGGAAGCGCATGACAGCAAAAGCCGCCAGGTGCTCAGTATCAACCGTACGGTCGCGGGATCGACCGCCTCGCAACTGTTAAAACCGGGTGATTTGTTGCTGACGATCGACGGTCAGGTGGTCAGCAGTTTTCGCGAAGTCGAGCGGCTGGTCCGGCAATCCACGGTCAGCGTCGAAGTCTGGCGGAATAAACAATTGCTCGAATTCGAAATTGCAACGGCAACCCTGGACGGACGCGGTCTCGACCGGGTCGTGATGTGGGCGGGGGCCTTGTTGCAGGCGCCGCATCGGGCGATGTCTGTACAAAGAGGCATATCGCCGGATGGCATTTATGTCGCTTTTTTCTCCTATGGATCGCCGGCGAACCGCTATGGTCTGTGGGCCGGGCGCAGGATACTGGCGGTCGATGAGATCGAGACGCCGGATCTGGACAGCTTTATTTCAGCCGTCAGCGGCAAAAAGGATCGCGAAGCCGTGCGTCTGACCACCGCGACCTGGAACAACCGTATAGAGGTCATAACCTTGAAACTGGATGATCGCTACTGGCCGGCTTACGAGATCACCAGAACGGACCAGGGCTGGCAAAGGAGCGCGCTACCCGCTACCGATGAGGAGCGCAGACATGCAGGTCATTAATTTCCGGGAGAAGCTCGATCAGTTTGCTGAGCTTTGGTCGCCACGCATCGTTGCACGAATGAACGATAACGATTTCAAGCTGGTGCGTATCAAGGGCGAGTTCGAGTGGCACAGCCATTCGGATACCGACGAGGTTTTTGTCGTCCTGGAGGGGCAGTTGCTCCTCGAATTGCGCGATGGGTCAGTGACGGTCGGTCGTGGTGAAATGATTGTCGTCCCCGCGGGTGTCGAACACCGGCCGGTTGCTAATGAAGAGTGCCAGTTATTGCTGATCGAGAAGGAAGGCACGAGCAATACCGGCGACCAGCCGGGTGCCAGCGAAGGCAAAATCGGAATTCCCGCATGAGCCTGCCGCGCGCGCTCTTGCTCCTGGTTTTTCTGGCTTTACTGGCGCCGGCCTTGGCAACGCAACAGTTGTATCGGTACAAAGACGAAAACGGTAACTGGGTTTTTTCCGATCGGCCCCCGCCCGGACAGAAAAACGTCACCAGCCAGGAGGTGAAGGTCGATCGGCCGCGGCCGACCATTCGAATGACCGAGAGGCGGCGCGATGGTGAAGTTGACCTGGTCGCTATCAATACCTTTGCGATACCGATCGAAGTTGTCCTGCAAATTACCGAGGCGGACAACCTGAATTTCGCGCGGGGCGATATTCTCCATTATGTCGTGTCGGCAACTTCCGATGAGGTCGTGACGACCGTCACCGCGCAACGCCCCGGAAACTGGTCGTTTGGCTACCAAGCCCGTTTCGTCATTGGTGATCCACAAGCCGAGCACCAGCCCCGGGTGCCTTATCGGGCGCCTTTTGCCGCTACTTCGCAGTTCCCGATCAGCCAGGCGTTCCCCGGGAAACTGTCGCATTTCGATGCCCCGAATCGTTACGCGGTCGATATAGAAATGCCGATCGGCACACCGATCTACGCTGCGCGTGGCGGGATCGTAATTGACCAGGCAACGCGTTTTTTTGCCAACGGTACGGATCTGGAAAAGGATGGGCCCAGGGCCAACCTGGTGCGCATCGTGCACGACGATGGCAGCATAGCGGTCTATGCGCACCTCAATTGGGATTCGATCAGGGTGCGCATCGGTGAGCAGGTGGTCGAAGGCCAGTACATAGCGGATTCGGGCAATACCGGTTTTAGTACAGGGCCCCATTTGCATTTCGATGTGCAACTAAACCGGGAAGCCGAACTGGTATCGGTACCGTTTCAGTTCCGCAACACAGCGGGAGGAGGCGAGGTCCCGCGCGCCGGTCAAATGTTGAGAGGCGTTCCGTAAACTGAGCGGATTTTACGGCAAACAATAAATTTCTGGCCTACACTAGTAATAGTCGCGACAAGCGACCGGACCCAATACGAAAAACAAGATCAAGACGGAGGCTCCGATGAAAGACCTGTTGCTGGGCAGTCTGATTGCGGCAGTTGCGTTATTTCTGTGGGGTTTGGTCTATTGGGTGGCGAGCCCGATTCCCTATACCGCGCTCAAAACGCTGAATAACGAGGCGGCGACGGGGCAGGCTCTGCTGGAACATTTTCCGCAATCGGGTACCTATTACCTGCCTGACCCGAGGAATCCCAGCAGGGACGAGATGGACGCTCTGCACAAGCAAGGCCCGGTCGCGATAATCAATATCGACGTCGATGGTTCCGTGCCCACCAACCCGGGCATGATGCTGGCCGGTTTCGCACACATGCTGATGACTACTTTGATGATTTCGTTGCTGATGCGATTGACCGGCAATGCGCTGGCATCCTATGGCGATCGCGTGCTGTTCGTATTTCTTGCCGGCGTGATCGTCGCATTCTGGACGCGGATCTCGGATGTGATCTGGTGGGGACTGAGTCTGCCATGGCAAATGTATAACGCGGTCTACGATGTCAGCGCCTGGCTGATTGCCGGCTTGATACTGGCGAAGTTTGTCCGGCCAAAAACCGCAGCGGCTTCGCCTGGCGTTGCGGACTAGGAGCCTGTTGAAAATCCCTCAGGCGCGCGCGAGACAAGGCGAGAATTGCCGAGACGCCGCTCTCGCACGTCTCCCGCGAGGGGCGGCGGCATTTGGGCATCCTGCCCGTCAGCGCAGTGGACCCGCCAGTGCATGAGCCCATGAATTATGAACGATGGGAGCCGGTTCTCAACACCGTATGGTGCCGTCTTATGATTTTTCAACAAACTGCTAGATTATTTGGCGATCGCTTCCAGCATCGCATCCATCGTCGTGATTGGCTCGCTGCACACATGGCCCTGGCAAAGATAAGCCACCGTGCCTTCTCCGGACTTTTTGTCGGCCAGCGCCTCCGGTAGTTCGTCGTCGCTCCCGGTCAGCAAATAGACCTGTCTTTTTGGCGCGTAGACTAAGGTCGCGGCTTTTTGCCAGCGCAGTGCATCCTCTGGCTCGCCCCTGATGATAATGATCTCGCCGGGGTACAGATGTTCTTCCAGCGCGTCCAGCATGGTCGCGTGGCCGGATGGATATTGCTCGACCGGCGACTTGCCGCTTTGCAGCGCATTTTGTGCCGCTTGCAAAAACCTGCTGTCTCCGACCAGGTAACCCAGGCGTTGCAGCGCGAACGCAGCGACCCCATTACCCGCGGGGATCGCCTCGTCGGCGAAGGTCTTCGGCCGAAACAACAGTTTTTCATGCTGGTTGGCGGTGAAAAAGAATCCACCGTGATCGGGGTCTGCAAAATCGGTGATCAGGCGTCGGGCCAGCGTCAGGCAGAAGTCGAAAAGCTGCGCATCCCAGCGCGTCTGTAATAATTCAAGCAGGCCGTTGACTAAGAAGGCATAGTCGTCGAGATAGGCGGGGAAACGGGCGCGGCCATCTTTGTACACGGAAAGCAGACCGCGATCATCGTCCCAGAGTTTCTCGCGTACAAAATTGGCGGCGCGCCGGGCCGCTTCGGCAAGATCGTCCCGGTCGAGTGCGCGCGCAGCGATCGCCAGACCCTGAATCATCAGGCCGTTCCAGCTACAGATAATTTTTTCATCACGACCGGGCCGTGGCCTTTTCTCTCTCGCCTCGCGTAACTTTTCCCGGGGCCGGGCCAACAGGTCGGCATCCTGCGCCTGGTCTTGCCGCAGGTTCAGGTGCCAGTGTTTTGTTTCAAAATTGGGCGGTTGATCCAGGCCATACGCCGTTTCGATCATCCGAAACTCGTCTTCATCCAAAAGATCTTTTATTTCCTCGCGGGTCCAGACATAAAAAGCGCCTTCTTTTTTTTGCCCGTTGCCATCGTCGCTGTCGGCATCGAGAGTCGCGTAGAACCCGCCCTCGGGAGACTGCATTTCCCGTATCGCCCAGTCCGCGGTTGCGCTGGCGATTTCCTTGAAGTTTGGGTCGGCGCTGGCTTGCCAGGCTTGCGCGTATAGCGACAACAACTGGGCGTTGTCATAGAGCATTTTTTCGAAGTGTGGAATCGCCCAGTAACGGTCGATGCTGTATCTAAAAAACCCGCCGCCCAGCTGATCGTAGAGGCCGCCCCTGGCCATTTGACCCAGCGTGTGACTGACCATGTACAAAGCCTGCACATCCGGTTTCGATTCCCTGGCCGTCGCGCACCAATGGCGCAGCAGTCTTTGACAGAGCATCGGGTGCGGAAATTTCGGCTCCCGACCAAAACCGCCATAACGCGCATCGAATTCCTGCTCCATGCTTTGCCGCGCCTGCGAAAAAACCACCTCCGCCGGCAAATCGTCACCGGGGGGAGGCTCGACCTGGGACAGGAAACCGCGCAGGGACTCGGCCTGCTCGCGCAAGCCCTCGTGTTGGTTGCGGTAAAACTCCTCGATCCGAGTCAGCACATCGGTGAATCCCGGCAAGCCGTGACGTGAGGTCGGTGGGAAATAAGTGCCCGCGAAAAACGGCATCTGATCTTCCGCGTCCAGAAACACCGTTAGCGGCCAGCCGCCCGGTCGTTGTGCCAGGACCTGGTGAGCGGTCTGGAAAACGCGATCGAGATCCGGTCGTTCCTCTCGATCCACCTTGATATTCACAAACAGCCGGTTCATCAATTCTGCGATCTGCGGATTCTCAAACGATTCGTGGGCCATGACATGGCACCAGTGACAGGCGGAATAGCCGATCGAAAGCAGGATCGGCTTGTTTTCTTCTTTGGCCTTGTTCAGCGCTTCGTCGCCCCACGGGTACCACTCGACCGGGTTGTCGGCGTGCTGCAGCAGGTAAGGGCTTGTTTCTTCGCCCAGCTTGTTTCGACCAGTTTTCACGAATTGTTTGTCCTCGCTGCAACCAACATTAACACCAGCGAACCTCGGGTCTATCCTTTGTTACACTTACCCCCCGATGTTCACTTATCCCGGTTTTAACCCCATCGCCCTTTCCCTGGGTCCGCTCAAGATTCGCTGGTATGGCCTGATGTATTTGCTGGCCTTTGCGACGGCCTGGTGGCTGGCACGACGGCGGGCAAAAAGGCCGGACTCCGGCTGGACGCCTGCCCAGGTCGACGACCTGATTTTTTATTGCGCCATGGGGGTGATCGTCGGCGGCCGCATCGGCTACATGCTGTTTTATGGCGGCGCGCAAATCCTGGAGAATCCGCTGTCGATATTAAAGATCTGGGAAGGCGGCATGTCGTTTCATGGCGGCCTGCTGGGTGTGATATTCGCAATCATGCTATACGCACGGAACAACAGCCGGAGTTTCTGGCAATTGAGTGACTTCGCTGTACCGCTGGTGCCGCTGGGGCTGGCGTTTGGCAGGGTCGGCAATTTTATCAACGGTGAACTGTGGGGCGCACCGACCGACCCGGGTGCGCCGTGGGCGGTGATGGTCAACGGTCAGGCGGTGCACGCGTCGCAACTCTACGAGGCTTTCTCAGAGGGTTTTGTCTTGTTTGTCATACTCTGGATTTATTCGGCGAAACCAAGGCCGGCTATGGCAACCAGCGGCCTGTTCTTGCTGATCTATGGCGTATTCCGTGTGCTGATAGAATTCGTGCGGGTGCCTGACGCACACATTGGGTATCTCGCATTCGGTTGGGTGACGATGGGCCAGGTGTTGACCTTGCCGATGATCGTCGCCGGCGCGGCCATGCTAACGATGGCCTATTCCAGAAATCGGGTTGTCACACCATGAAGCAATACCTGGATATGCTGCGCCTGGTGCGGGATCACGGTACCGTCAAGGCTGATCGTACCGGTACCGGAACGCTGAGCGTCTTTGGACACCAGATGCGTTTCGATCTCGGCGAAGGCTTCCCGCTGGTAACGACCAAAAAGCTTCATCTGAAATCGATCATCCATGAATTGTTGTGGTTTCTGCAGGGCGATACCAACGTGGCTTACCTCAACGAACAGGGAGTGAGAATCTGGGACGACTGGGCCGACGAGAATGGCGACCTGGGTCCGGTGTATGGCAAGCAATGGCGTTCCTGGCCAAATGCCGGTGGCGGCGAAACCGACCAGATCAGCAAAGTGGTCGAGCAAATCAAGAATAATCCGGATTCGAGACGAATTATCGTTTGCGCCTGGAACGTCGGTGAGCTCGAGCAGATGGCTTTGTCGCCATGCCATTGCCTTTTCCAGTTTCATGTCGCCGATAGCCGCTTGTCCTGCCAGCTATACCAGCGCAGCGCCGATATTTTTCTTGGCGTGCCGTTTAATATCGCCTCGTATGCATTGTTGACCCACATGCTGGCGCAGCAATGCGATCTGAAGCCTGGCGATTTTATCTGGACGGGTGGTGATTGCCACCTGTATAGCAATCATCTGGAACAGGCGGACCTGCAATTGTCGCGTGAGCCGTTGCCGCTGCCAAAACTGAAAATTAAACGCAAGCCGGCCAGCATTTTCGATTATCGCTATGACGATTTCGAAATAGAAGATTACAGTTTTTACGAACACATACCCGCGGCCGTCGCAGTATAGGCAGCAGCAGGCCGGCTCGTGAGAATGAAAATTTCCCTGATACTGGCGATGGGTCGAAACCGGGTGATCGGTCGCGACAACCAGTTGCCCTGGCATCTGCCCGCCGATCTCGCCCACTTCAAGGCGACCACCATGGGGAAACCCATCCTGATGGGGCGGAAAACCTGGGAGTCGATCGGCAAAGCGTTGCCGGGCCGGAAGAATATCGTACTGACCGGGCAGGCCGGTTACACCACCGATGGGGCGACGGTCGTCAACAGCATCGATGAGGCGATTGCAGCGTGCGAATCGGCGGAAGAACTGATGGTCATCGGCGGAGCTGGCGTGTACCAGGCATTTCTCCCCAGGGCGCAGAAAATTTACCTGACGCAAATCGATAATGACATCGAAGGCGATACGTTTTTCCCGCAGCTCGATGAGCAGGAATGGT
>JAPUHG010000055.1 GCA_027297845.1 Gammaproteobacteria bacterium
GCATTGTATTTTGTTGCGACCGGGGCAGGTGATGGAAGTCATCACTTTTCTGCCACACTTGAAGAGCACAACCAGGCCGTCCAGGATTATCTGCGGCAGCTCAGACAAAACAGGAAGAAACCATGATCGGCCGGATGATTACGCTGGAAGGCCTCGAGGGCGTTGGCAAATCGACAAACATGGAGTTTGTTCGACGCAGGCTTGAGGCTGCAGGAATCGACGTGGATGAAACACGGGAACCGGGCGGCACGCTGCTGGCGGAGAAAATTCGCGATCTGGTTCTGGACACGGCCGATGAGCCGTTGCCTGATCTTTGTGAGTTGTTGTTAATTTTTGCCGCGCGCTCCGCACACCTGGAAAATCGTATCAGGCCGTCTCTGGATCATGGTCGCTGGGTGTTATGCGATCGCTTTATCGATGCGACTTATGCTTATCAGGGGGGTGGGCGAGGGCTTCCCATGGAGATAATCGTGCGACTTGAGGATTGGGTGCAGTCGGGCCTGAAACCTGACCTGACGATTCTTTTGGATACCCCGATCGAAATCGGACTGGAGAGAATTCGTGAGCGTGGCGGTAGCGACCGTTTCGAAAGCCAGCGTCTTGAATTCTTCCAACGGGCGCGCGAAGTTTATCTTTCCCGGGCCGAACAGGAACCGGAAAGATGCGTGGTCGTCGATGCCAGCCGACCGCTGGCCCAGGTGCAAGATGACCTGGCGAAGATCATTGATTTGTATTTAAGTAATTTCTAATAAGATTAAAGTAACTAATTGAAAAATATAGATAATCATGTTTATTTCTGGCAAGAAGCGAGCTGGGCACAGCTAACCGGCGCCTGGGGCCAAAACCGTATGCCCCATGGTTTGCTGTTAGCGGGGCCGGCTGGCCTGGGTAAGCCCCAATTTGCTCGGCGGTTAGCCGAATTCGTGATGTGCCAGGATCCAAAGCCCAGCCAAAGGCCCTGTGGCGACTGTAAAGGCTGCTCGTTGATGACAGGCGGTAGCCATCCTGACTTTCGCTGGGTATCGGTGCCGGAGGATCGCAAGACCATTGGTATCGACCAGGCTCGCGACATCGTTGACTGGATGCGCATGACCTGTTTCCAGTCAGGTTACAAGGTTGTGGTTTTCGATGACGCCGACATGGTGACTGTGGAGGCCGCCAACAGCCTGCTCAAGACGCTGGAGGAGCCTGCCGGTGCATCCTTACTGATGCTAATATCGAAGCGACCTGATGCTCTGTTGGCGACGATTCGCAGCCGGTGCCAGCTGGTCAAGTTTTGCAGGCCGGAGCGGGAAGCCGCTTTGCGTTGGCTGAAGACCCAGGACGACGGCGTAGCCTGGCCGCGTCTGCTCTTTCTGGCAAACGGAGCGCCGCTGCGTGCGCTGGCCATGCACCGAGACGGGTTCGCGGAGACCGATCGGCGTTTCAGCGCAGATCTTTCCGCTATTATCAGCGGGTCAAAGGATCCGGTTATCGTGTCACTCGAGTGGCAAAAGTATCCACACGCCGTATGGCTGGAGTGGTTGCAAACAGTGGTCTTGGGGCTGATTAGGGCACGTGCGGCTGAGCCGGTCAAAAGCCAGGAATGTGAACCAGTCCACTTGATTCCAAATGCGGTTAACATAAACTTGGGCAGGTTGTATGGCTACCTGGATGACCTGGTAGCAGCCCGTCAACGGTCTGAACGCGGTGCTTTGCGAACCGATTTGATGACCGCGGCAATACTGATACCGTGGGCCTGTGGCCTGAAGTACCGACCGATATACCAGGATTATTGAGATGAGCAAACCCGGGTTGTTGACCCTGACCATCAAGGATAAGAGTGCCCTGTATCTTGCCTATATGCCTTTTATCGGTAACGGTGGTCTGTTTATCCCCACGGCGAGTAGTTACCGCCTCGGTGATGAGGTTTTCATGCTGTTGAATCTGATGGGAGAATCCGATCGGATTCCGGTGGCCGGTCGAGTAATCTGGATTACGCCCAAAGGTGCGCAAAGCCGTCGAACTGCCGGTATCGGCGTACAGTTTAGCGATCAGGATCGCGGCCAGACGCAGAGAAAAATAGAAGAATACCTGGCCGGGGCGCTGGGTGGTGACAAAGCAACGCACACCATGTGACGAATCCCATATTTCAGGGGCCATATTTCAGGGGCCATATTTCAGGGGCCATATTTCAGGGGCCATATTTCAGGGGCCGTATTTCAGGGGCCGTATTTCAGGGGCCATATTTTACGGAAATCAATATCCCGGAACCTTCTCGGATCGACTCGCACAGCGGCGGCCACAGCCATCGTGAAACAGGCAGCTTAAGTCCGGTTTAGTCGTCTTCCGACATCGCCAGTCCATCGCGCAGAACAAAAGCATCGAATCCTCGCTCGTTGAGAATATAGGCGCCGGCCGAGCTGCGCCGGCCGGTGTCGCAAACAACGACGTACTGTTTGTTTGCGTCAAGTGTACTGAGTTTCAGTCGAATGAAGTAGAGGGGAATGTTGATCGCGTCGGGCTCATGGAAATTCTCAAATTCGCTGGGCAGACGCACATCCAGCCAGACGCCGCCGTTGCTGACGATTTCATTCCCTTGTTCTTTGCTGACCCATTTCAGCAAGGGTTCGTTGAGAAGAGACTTAAAGTCTTCCTTGGCGAGTCGCATCAGCGAACCATTGGCAGACATGGTTACGGTTGCGTTTCGCCGCGCATCCGAAATCAGCGCTTCCTCCCCAAATGTGTCGCCAACCCCAAGATCAGCCAGTTTGATCCCATCCTTATTCAGCGGGGTTTCACGCGTGACGCTGCAGCCGCCTTTGATAACGACATAGAAAAAATCGCCTTCGTCACCCTGCTTGATGACCACATCGCCGGCTTTGTGATTGACCTGCTGCATGCGCATGAAAATAGCCTGGATATTGGCTGGTGGAATCTTGTGGAAAGCCTTGGTTTGTAACAAGGTCAGCATCCAGTCGTCAGAACTGTCCTTGTCGTCACCGCCCAGGCCCAGCTCGTTGACTTCATAAGAGCCGGTTTGGTCCCAGGTCAACATCACATCCAGCAAATCGCTGTCGATCGCCAGATACTCGACTCGGCTTCTTGCCTTGGCCGTAACCCTGCGAGGAATAACGTGAGCAACCGGGTGTTGCGCTTCTTTACTGCCACCTTCGATGATGGTGACTTCCTCGCCACCGGACAGCAGTACCAGTTCACCCTTGATGACGTAGATTGTTCTTTTCTTCTGGTCACCTTCCTTGAACAGGATCCGGCCAGCCTCCAGCGTGTGGATTGCGGTTTTTTTAACCAGTGATTCCAGGTTTTCTTTCTGCAGGCCGTCCAGCGGGGACAACCTTTTCAAAATCGCGATAGTGACTGGCTTTTCTTTCATCGTCGCTCGCTTTATGCGTTCCGGGCGTGTCCTTCACTGAGTTCTTGGCAGCTTGACCGCGTTTGAGAAAAACTGCTTTGAAATGCATCACACAATGATAACGCGCGAATTCTAGCACGCTGCGGGCCCATCCCTACTGACTTTTCGCTATTTCTTCTGGTATGGGCCTGGGCCGCCTGTCTTCGCCAATATGAACATAAATCATCGTGGCGCTGGCCACAATAAAATGGTGATCGGGTGGTTCGCCCGGCCGGTCAACAAACATTTCGACACCGATGGTGATCGAAGTTGTACCGGTCTTGCAGATACGACAATAAAAAGCCACGACGTCGCCGACATAAACCGGCCGTATGAACTCGAAATCATCCACAGCGATAGTGACGACATTGCCGCCGGCTCGCTGGTAAGCGAGGTTTCCCCCCGCGATATCGGCATGCGACATCAGCCAGCCACCAAATATGTCGCCCAGCCAGTTGGTGTCCTTGGGCATGGCCAGCATTCTGACCATCGCTTTCCCACGCGGTTTCTGATCCTGATCGATATTCATTCGATCGACTCGATGCGACTCCAGGCCTCGTGAGGTTTGAAACGATCGCCATGTTTTTCAGCCAGTTGATTCATTGTTGCAATGATATCGTCGATGCCACGGTTTCTGGCGTAGTGCATCGGTCCGCCGCGGAACGGCGCGAAGCCCGTACCAAAGATGACGCCGGCGTCGAGTAAATCCAGATCCTCGATTACTCCTTCGCTCCACAACGCAACCGCAGCGTTTAGCAGCGGCATGAACAGGCGGTCGGTAATATCGTCCGGCGCTTTTTCACCGGCGGTCTTCGGTTTCACAGGCTTGCCATCCACCCACTTGTAAAATCCCTCGCCGGTTTTCATACCCAGTTTTTTCTCGGCAACCAGTTGTTCCAGGACGGCAGGGATGGGAGTATCGAACGCCTTACCCAGAATTTGCGAGACGCTGAGCGCCACATCCAGGCCGACGACATCGGATAAATGTACCGGCCCCATCGGCATACCGAAGGCCAATGCGGCCTTGTCGATCAACGGACCGGCAACACCTTCCTCGGCAATCAATGAAGCTTCTGTCATGTACGGAATTAGCACCCGGTTTACGACAAAACCCGCGGCGCTGCGACATGGCAGAGGAAGCCGGTCTATACGTCTGGCAAATGCGATACCCTGATTGACTGTCTCTTCGGATGTGCCAGGTTTGCTGATTACCTCGACCAGAGGCATCTTCTCGACAGGGTTGAAAAAATGCAGTCCGAACAGGCGGTTTGGATCGGGCAGGTCATCGGACAAGGTTTCCAGCATCAAGCTGGAGGTGTTGGTGGCCAGCAGGGCATCCGGTTTCATCCGTGGAACAAGGTCGGCATATAGTGCTTTCTTGGCCTCGATGTTTTCGTAAATGGCCTCGATGACGAGGTCGGCATCCTCTACGCCCTTGCCATCTACGTCCATTTTCAGCCGGCCAACAGCGGCCTCGAAATCGTCCGCCGTTCGGGTTTTTTTCTCGAACAGCTTGCGCGCCTTTTTCAGTGCGGGTTCTACATATTTCTCTTCGCGATCCTGCAAGGTCACATCGATACCGCGCAACGCCGACCACGCGGCGATGCCACCACCCATCGTACCGGCGCCGATCACATGGAGCCTTTTTACATTGCTTTTCAACTTGCCGCCCAGCGACTTCATCCGATCCTGGAGCATGAACACCCGGATAAGATTCTGCCCGGTATCACTGACCATTTGCCGCGATATCAGTTTTGCCTCGGCTTCATATTGCTCATCGGAAGCGCCGTATTTTTCCCATAGCGCGATCATCGCGAACGGACTGGGGTAGTGCTTTGGGTTGGCGCGGGAGGCCACTTGTTTGCGGATCGCCCCGGCCACCAACGAGCGCACCAGTGGCAAATTCATCAGTTTTTCTTTCAACGGTGGCTGATGTTTCTGTGGCTTTTTGCGAATCAGGTTTTCGGCTGTAGAGCGCATTTCGTCGTCCGGAACCAGCCGGTCAACCAGACCGATTTTCATCGCTTTGTCAGCGCGCAAAAAACGACCGCTGAGCATCAGGTTCATCGCGGCGCTGACTCCGACGATGCGTACTGTACGCACGGTGCCGCCAAAACCCGGGTTGATACCCAGCTTGACCTCCGGCAGGCCGATGCTGACCCGGCCATTGTCGGCGGCGACCCGGTAATCGCAAGCCAGCGCCAGTTCGAGGCCACCACCGAGGGCCAGACCGTTGAGTAGTGCAACGCTGGGGCAGGGCAGGGCCTCGATACGAGCCATTATGTGTTGACCTAGACGGGTCATCTCAAAAACCATCGGCTCGGTCGCAAGCCTCGTGAACTCCTTGATATCGGCACCGAACACAAAACCGCTTTTTTTACCCGACCAAATGACCAGGCCAGCCGGCGGCCTGGTCTCCAGCCCGGACAAGTGTTCGCCCAGTTCACGCATGACCGCCTGTGACAGTACATTGGCGCCGGCATCGGCCACATCGATACACAGCCAGGCGATATCGTTGCTGTCACGCTCAAGGGTCCAGTTGGCGGCTTTGTTTTCATCTGTCATGGAATGTTCTCCGATAATCGGTTGCAGCCGGGCGGCCTGTCGGCGGCCAGGGTCGCATGGTTATCGTTGAATCAGTGAATCCTAACAATAAATAGCCGCACTGCAACATTGATAATTTCCGTGGCGGTGGCTCTGGTCTATTCATGAGCGCAGTAGATTGTAATTCAAAATGTTCAGATTAAAGGCGCAAAGCGCACGTAATAGCCTGGCTAATGCGCAAATTTGCAACACAGAAGCTGGATATTTTGGACGCAAGATACGAGTTCATGAGTAGATCAGAGCTACCCTATTTCGAAATCGCAGATCAGCGGCAAATGATCTGACAAGCGGACGTTGGGAATCCTGAAATCCGTGACTTCGATACCCTCGCTATAGAGGATGAAATCGAGTTCCTTGCGGGGCGCACGGCTCGGGTAGGATGGCAAACTCTCGACATTGGCGCTGCGCAGCCTGGCGGCCTGCATAAACAGGTAAATCTCGTGTTCGCCCCAGAAAGTGTTGAAATCGCCGGCGACGATCACCGGTTTTGGACACCCGCGAACCAGGTCGTGCAAATGCCGCAGCTGGTAATGTCGATGCCGGTATTTCAACGACAAATGAACCAGGAACACGGCTACCTCTTCCAGTTCCAGCTCGATGATCAGGCGTTTCACTCCCGTGTCCATGTAGTGAAACCGTTCACCATGTACCCGTGGCGCTGCAAGGAATGCGTTAACCTGTTTGCGGATGATCGGCAGGCTTTTCTGGATCGATTCTTCGCCGTACTTGCATTGGTAGACGGAGTAGTGGCCAATGGCTTTCGCAATTTGCTCGGCCTGGTTGATCAAACGTGAGCGGATGGAGCCGGAGTCAACTTCCACCAGGCCAACAATATCCGGATCTTCCGATTTAATGAATTCGGTGATTCGCTTCAGTGTCTCGGGGCTGCCCTTGATATATCCGGCGCCCGGTACCGGCAGGTTGAATTTCGTCCCGACGCCGACGGCATAGCGGATGTTATATAGAAGCAAGCGCATGGTTTATTGGGGAACTCCTGGCGGCACTGCGGGAAGCTGAGGAATACTCCAATACTCTAGCCCAGTCATGTTGAGGCCACAACGCCAAAACTGGCCGCGTTGGTAGCTGGTTCGGTACACTATCGCAAACAGAGAGGTGAACACCGTGTCCCAGGATGACCCGATTCGCATTTTTGCCAGCCATGCTTTCCAGGACCACGACGATTATCATCGTTTTTTCGAGTACCTCGAGAGCGCCACCAATTTTTTCTACAGGAACCGTGCCGTACCGGGCAAGGTCCCGGAGGTGGACACCAAAGAGAGTTTCAAGGACGAGCTCCGTGAGCAGATCAAAGCTGCGGAGATCGTCGTAATACTGGCGGGAATGTACGAGGAATCCCGCGAATGGATCGACTTTACTTTGCTTGCTGCCCAGGCATTCGAAAAGCCGATCATCGCCATGGAGCATTTCGGGAGCACCCAGGAAGTGGCGCCGGAAATTGCCAGTATCGCGGATGAAGTGGTGTCCTGGAACGATCGCTCGATGGTGGACGCTATACGCCGGCAGGCCAGGCACGAAGATACCCAGCGTTGGGATGTGGTCGAGTTTGATATGCCCGAAACGCCAGAAGACTCCTGAAGGCCCTGAAGCGGTACCCCTATGAAACCGTTACAAATGACTCAGCAAGAGCTTTTTAGCACGCCGATTTGGCGGGTCGAGGCATCTGACATTGCAGAGCACAAGGAAACCATGCTTGCCGACCTCGAGCAACGATGGGCCGATGGATATTTTGAAAAACATAGCCACGGCTACGGTTTTCAAAGCAAAGATGACCTGTTTTCACCGCAGTCCATGGAAGAACGCCCGTATCTGAAACTTATCCGGGACAAGTTTGTTGCCGCGTGCCGGCAGATCCTGGTCGCGCGTCATGGCATCGCCAAACAGATGCCATTCGATATATACGCGGTACAAGGCTGGCATCTGATCCAGACCAACGAGCAGTGGGTGGATGGCCCCTGGCACACGCATCACCCGGCAACGCTGAGTGGTTGTTATTACCTGCAGATTCCCGAGTACAAGGAACCTAACGAAGGTCTGTTGATGTTTCAGCGTTCGCAGCCGCCAACCGATATATTCGTCAAACAGCAATCCGGCGTGGTACCGGCCGAAGGGCAATTCGTGATCTTCCCGTCCTACCTGCTGCACCGGCCAGCACCGTGCCCAAGCGCGGATAAATGGAGGATAACCGTGTCCATGGATTGTTTCGTCCACTGGCACAAACGCTATTCGCACCCGGTTAGTGACGTTGGCCCGAAAGAATGGGACGAGGCGCTCAAGCAGAGCTTCAATCCCGGTCGATCGCCAAAAGACGGTTTAGGGTGAATTTACTTCACATTAGTCTGATAACCCTTTATTAATTAAGGACAAAGATGAGCATCAGCAGACGCGAATTTGTACAACTGGGCCTGGCTGGGGCGTTGGCAGCCGGTAGCGGGCCCGTCGTCGCTGCAACCACCAGGCTGTATGGCGAGATTCCTGCGCGGACGTTGAAAATCCTGATCCTGGGTGGTACCGGTTTTATCGGGCCGCACATGGTGCGGGAAGCGCAGGGTCGAGGGCACACAATAACCTTGTTTAACCGCGGCAAGAGCAATCCGGATTTGTTTAGCGATGTCGAGACACTGATCGGCGATCGTGACGGCAATCTGCAGGCGCTGGAAGGCCGGAAATGGGATGTGGTCATCGATAATTCCGGTTATTTGCCGCGCCTGGTTGGCGACTCGGCGCGCTTGCTGGCCGAAGCCGTCGATCATTATTTATTCATCTCGACGATTTCCGTTTACGCATCTTTCGGGCAAAGATTCATGGATGAAACCGCTGCTCTGAAGGTTTTGGAGGATCAGGGCAGCGAGGAAATCGAAAAGTACTACGGAGAGCTCAAAGTTCTGTGTGAGCAAGTCGTGCAGGAAACCTTGCCTGGCCGCAATACGATAATTCGGCCGGGTCTGATCGCAGGGCCGGGTGACCACACAGACCGTCTGAGTTACTGGCCGATCCGTGTTTCACGTGGTGGGCAAATGCTGGCTCCGGGCGATGGCAGCGATTTTATGCAGTGGGTCGATGCGCGGGACCTGGCGCAGTTTGCCATTCGTTGCATCGAGCGCGAGATCACTGGTATTTACAATGCTGTACGGCCAGCCGCCGCCTATACGATAGGCGACATGATTGAAGACAGCCGCGTCATCAGTGGCGTCAAGGACCTGGAAGTGGAGTGGATACCTGTGGATTTCCTGGCTAGCCAGGAGATTCACCCGTTCGCTAATTTGCCGGCCTGGGTGCCATCAAGTCCGGCGAGTGAGTTTTCCGGCGTGTTTACCGTCAGCGGCGCTGCGGGCGTCGCCAAGGGATTGCGAGCGCGAGCGGCCACCGAGACCATTGCGGATACGCTTGCCTGGTGGCATACGCTGCCCGAAGAGCGGCGTAACCCGATTCGTGCGGGTATCAGCGCGGAAAAGGAAGCCGAAGTACTCGCGGCCTGGGCTAAAGAAAATTCCGACGCGTAACGGACAGACCAGTTAGCCAAGCCTTGCCATTACAGAGTCAGCGTACTCATTGGTTCCGGCTTTACCACCCAGATCTCCGGTCAGGCAGCTGCCATCGTCAATCGTGGCCTGAATCGCCTCACGCAGGCGGGTCGCCTTTTCGTGCTCACCGACATGATCGAGCATCATCGCCGCGGCCAGTAATAACGCGGTGGGATTGGCGATTCCCTTGCCGGCGATGTCCGGCGCCGAGCCGTGTACGGCTTCGAATATCGCGGCATGCTTGCCGATGTTAGCGCCCGGTGTCAGCCCCAGCCCGCCGACCAGCCCCGCCATCAGGTCGGACAAAATATCACCAAACATATTGGTGGTCAGGAGCATGTCGAACTGCGTCGGATCCAGTACGAGTTGCATGGCGCAGGCATCGACGATACGGGTCTCGACCTCAATCTTATCCTGGTACTTTTCAGCAACCTGGTTGGCGGTTTCCAGAAACAGACCGGACAGGCACTTCAGGATATTGGCCTTGTGCACGATGGTGATTTTTTTGCGACCTTGAGCGATCGCGTACTCGAACGCGTACTCGGCTATGCGCCGGGAGCCTGCACGGGTAATGATGCCCGAGGCTTCGGCGACCGCGTGCGGGTCGTCATCGATCTGAATGAAATGCTCGACACCGACATACAGGCCCTCCGTGTTTTCCCGGATCAGCACGATATCGACGTCCTCGAAACGCCCGCCAGGCACATAAGTGCGGGCAGGGCGCACGTTGGCATACAGCCCGAACATTTTGCGCAGCTCGACATTGATCGAGCGGAAACCCTCACCAACCGGTGTGGTCAGCGGGCCTTTCAATGCCAGGCTGGTCTTACGGATGCTGTCCAGCGTAGCGTCTGGTAATGGTGTTCCTAGGGCGTCGAACGCAGTCATTCCGGCTTGTTGCTCATCCCAGTCAAAGGGTGCATCCAACACATCGAGGATGGCAATTACGGCCGCCGAAATCTCCGGCCCGATGCCATCGCCGCGAATCAGCGTGGCAGGTATATTTTTGTTTGCTGACATTTTTCAGCTCGTTTACGGGCGGCCTCTATTTGGCCGGCCGCAATTCTAGCAGCCTGTTTGGCCCGGGACTAATTTAATCGTCACTCAACTCCCCGGCACCACGTATCTCGATATCCAGCTCGATCGTCGAGTGACCAATACCGAAATCTTCCCAAAGCAGGTCCTTGATCTTCTGCAGGATACGGGCCTGATCGGCATCGCTATCGATGACCGCGTGCATCGTCATCAACGTATTTTCGGCATTCAGACTCCAGACATGGACGTGGTGGATGTCTGCAATTTGCGGTACACGTGAAACCAGCGTCTGGCGCATAAGGTCCGTATCCAGCCATTCGGGTGCCCCCTCGAGCAGAATATGACTCGATTTACGCAGGAGTTTCCAGGCGGAGCGAAGAATCAGCATGGCGACAAATACCGAAAGCAGGGGATCGATCGGCATCCAGCCGGTTAGCAAAATAACGATTGCGGCCACGATCGCGCCCGCTGAGCCCAGCAGATCGCCCAGGACGTGCAGGCTCGCGCCCTGCAGATTGAGGTTATCTTGCGAAGCCGTGCTGAGTATGAAATAGCTCGTCAGGTTGACCAGCATGCCAATGCTGGCGACGACCAGCATCATCCCGCCGAGC